>CAZRND010000001.1:0-50420 GCA_964601345.1 uncultured Acidobacteriota bacterium
CTGCTCGCGCGTGGCATCGCGCTGAAGAACATGGAGACGGGCGAGCCGCTCGAACGCATTCGCAAGCAGGTGCAAAGCGCCAACGTATACTTCGGCGCGCGGCCGGTCGCGGATGCGCTGCGCCAAGGCGCCCAGATCGTCATCACAGGACGATGCACCGATACCGGCGTGGCGCTCGCGCCGATGATCCATGAATTCGGCTGGGCGGAGAACGATTGGGACCGGCTCGCGGCGGGCACCATCGCGGGACACACCGTCGAGTGCGGCGCGCAATCGACCGGCGGCAACTGCATGGTCGATTGGGACACGATCCCCAACTACGCGGACATCGGATACCCCATCATCGAAGCTGAGCCGGACGGAACCTTCGTCATCACCAAGCACAGCGGCACCGGCGGGCGCCTCACCGTTGCGTCGGTGAAGGCGCAGCTCGTTTAAGGAATGGGCGACCCGCACGAATACATCACGCCGGACTGCATCGCCGACTTCACGACGATTCATCTCGAACAGCAAGGTCCCGACCGCGTGCGCTTCTCGGGAATCCGCGGGCGTGCAGCAACAGACATGTACAAGGTATCAATTAGTTATTCGGCGGGCTTCAAAGCCATCGGATCGCTGATTTACGCCTGGCCGGACGCGTATCGCAAGGCGCAGGCGGGCGATCGCATCCTGCGCGAGCGGCTCAACCGATTGGGTCTGCGCTACGACGAAGTGCTCACGGAATTTGTCGGCGTCGGGGCGTGCCATGGCGCGCTCGCCGGTGCGCCGGCGGCGGATATCGCGGAAGTCGGCATGCGCATCGGCGTGCGGTCGAGCGACAAGGCGGCCGTCGAGCGCTTCACCAAGGAGATTGCGCCGCTCGTGCTCAATGGTCCGCCGACGGTGACGGGATTCGCGGGCGGGCGTCCGAAAGTGGAAGAGATCGTGGCCTACTGGCCGGCGCTGATTCCGAAGAGCGCCGTGCAGCCGAAGATCGCGATCCGGGAGCCGGCGCATGCCTAAGGTGAAGCTCATCGAGATCGCGCATGCCCGCTCCGGCGACAAGGGCGACACGGCGAACGTCGGGCTGATTGCGCGCGACGCGAAGCATTATCCGATACTCGTCCAGCAGGTCACGGCGGCGCGCGTCAAGGAACACTTCGTGGGCATATGCCTCGGCGAGGTCGAGCGCTTCGAAATCCCGAACCTGGGCGCGCTGAATTTCCTGCTGCATCGCAGCCTCGACGGCGGCGGCACCGTTTCGCTGAAGACCGACGCGCAGGGCAAGACCTACAGCTCCGCCCTGCTGCGCATGGAAGTCGAGATTCCATGACCGTCGACGCTATGGTGCGCGTGCGGTACGCCGAAACCGATCAGATGGGCGTGGCTTATTACGGAAACTACTTCACCTGGTTTGAAGTGGGGCGCGTCGAGTGGTGCAAGGCCGCGGGATTCAACTATCGCGACATGGAGCGCGAGGACGGCGCGCTGATGGTGGTGGCCGAAGCCACGTGCCGGTACAAATCGCCCGCCCGCTTCGACGATGAGCTGACGATCCGCACTTCCATCCGCCGGGCGCGCAGCAAGCTGATCGTCTTCGGATACGAAGTGCGTCGAGACTCCGAGTTGCTGGCCACGGGCGAGACGACGCACCTGGTTACTGGCGCCGATCTCGCGCCGCGAGCCCTGCCGGAAAAGTATCGGGCGCTGATTTCCGCCGCGGTGTAACGATGATCGAGCTTGACGGAAATTCCCTCTCCCTTGCGGCATTCGCCGACGTAGTGTCCCGCGGCGCCGAGGTGCGCCTCGGCGCCAAGGCCCGCGCGCGAATGGAAGAGTCGCGCGCCGCCGTACAGCGACTGGTCGAGTCGGGCGCGGTCGTCTACGGCGTCACCACCGGATTCGGGCTGCTCAGCGACCGCGCCGTCGGGCGCGATCAGCTTCGCGAACTGCAAATCAATCTGCTGCGGTCGCACGCCTGCGGCGTGGGAGCGCCGCTCTCGGAAACCGAGACGCGCGGACTGCTGCTGCTGCGCGCCAACGTCCTGGCCAAAGGACTCTCGGGCGTCCGTCCCGCAGTCGCGGACTTGCTTTGCGCCATGCTGAAACGCGGCGTGCATCCCATAGTGCCGTCGCAAGGATCGGTGGGCGCGAGTGGCGATCTCGCGCCGCTCGCGCACCTCGCCCTGGTCGTGATCGGCGAAGGCGAAGCGATCTTCGAAGACCGGCGCATGCCGGGCGGCGAAGCGCTCTCGCGCTCGGGGCTGGCGAAGATCGAGCTCGAAGCCAAAGAAGGCCTGGGATTGCTGAACGGCACGCAGGCCATGCTTTCGCTCGGCCTGCTCGCCGTCGCGCAGGCGCAGGTGCTCGTCGATACCGCGGACGTCATCGGCAGCATGACGCTCGACGCGCTGAAGGGAACGCCCAGCGCCTTCGACGAGCGGCTGCACGATTTGGCCCGCCCGCATGCGGGCCAGATCGAAAGCGCGCGGAACCTGCGGCGCCTCAACGCCGGCAGCGAAATCCGCGAATCGCACCGTACCGGCGATTCGCGCGTCCAGGATGCGTACAGTCTGCGCTGCATGCCGCAAGTGCACGGAGCGTCCAGAGGCGTCGTCAAGCATGTGCGCGACGTGCTTGAAGTCGAGATGAACAGCGCGACGGATAATCCGCTCGTCTTCGGCTCGGAAGTAATTTCGGGCGGCAACTTTCACGGCCAGCCGCTGGCCCTGGCGCTCGATTACCTGGCGCTCGGCCTGCAATCGATCGCCGGAATTTCCGAGCGACGAACGGAACGGCTCGTCAATCCATATCTCAACGAGGAGCTTCCCGCATTTCTCGCGCACCGGCCGGGAATCGATTCCGGCCTGATGAACGTCCAGGTCGCGGCGGCAGCCCTGGTCTCGGAGAACAAAGTGCTGGCGCATCCCGCCTCCGCGGATTCCATCCCCACCTCCGGCAACAAGGAGGATTTCGTGAGCATGGGTATGGGCGCGGCGCTCAAGCTGCGGCGGGTGATCGAGAACACCCGCGGCGTTTTGGCGATCGAAGCGATTTGCGCCGCTCAAGGCCTCGACGCCCGCCCGCAAAAGACTTCCCCGCTCTGCGACAAAGCCCGCGCGATAATTCGCTCGGCGTCGCCCGCGCTCGGGCCCGACCGCTCGCTCGCGCCTGATATCGCCGCCGTCTCGGAGCTGATCGCGGCGGGCCGCCTGGCCGCCGTGCTCGCGGAATGAAAATCTCCGCCGCCATCATCACGCTCAACGAAGAACGCAACCTGCCCCGCCTGCTCGAATCACTCACCTGCGTCGACGAAATCGTTGTGGTGGACTCGGGCTCGACAGACCGGACAAAGGAAATCGCCGAACGTTATGGCGCGCGCGTCATCGCGCACGACTGGCCCGGCTATGCGGCGCAGAAAAACTTCGCCGCTGCGCAAGCAGCGAACGACTGGATATTGTCCCTCGACGCCGACGAAGCCCTCACGGAAAATCTGCAGGCCGAGATCCTGCAGCTCAAGGAAAAAGAGCCGCAGGTCGTCGGATTCCGCTTCCCGCGCCTTGCGCAGTATCTCGGACGCTGGATTTTTCACAGCGGCTGGTATCCCGACAGCAAGATTCGTCTCTACGATCGCCGCCGCGGCCGCTGGGTCGGAGATTACGTCCACGAGAGCGTCACAGTGGACGGCCCGGTGGCCGAGCTGGCCGGGCCCCTGAACCATTTCACTTGCAACAGCCTGGACGAGCATCGCCGCACGCTCGAGCGTTACACGTCGCTTGCGGCGCAGGAGTTGCGCGCCCGCGGTGAACGCGCCGGAATCGCGCGACTCGTGCTCTCGCCGCCTGCGACGTTTCTTCGGAGTTATATCCTGAAGCTGGGATTTCTGGACGGCTATCCGGGATTCCTGATTGCCGTGATGGCGGCTCGGTACGTCTTCAAGAAGTACTCGAAAACGCGATGAACATCCTGCACATCGACCTCGGGCGGGAAATGCGCGGCGGCCAGTATCAAGCGCTGATCCTGATGCAGGCGCTCGCGGAGCGAGGTCACCGCCAGTTGCTGCTCACGGCCAAAGGTTCGCCGTTGCTCGGCGCCGCGCGCGAGGCGGGGATCGAAGCCGCGCCGAAGGGCTGGCGGATGCCCGCGGAATTTGACTTGATCCACGTGCACGACGCCAAGGCACATTCGCTCGCCGCACTCCAGTCGGGCAAGACACCGGTGGTCGTTTCGCGGCGCGTCGCATTTCCGGTGAAGCGCGGAGTGGCGTCCCGATGGAAATACGGTCGCGCCGCGCACTATATCGCAGTGTCCGATTTCGTCCGCGGCCAGTTGGCGCGAGCCGGCGTTCCGTCTCGGAAGATCACGGTGATCTACGATGGCGTGCGGATGCCGAAGGCAATCCGAAAGCAGTCGCACGGTAAGTTCGTTGCCGGAGCGATCGCCGCGCCGTCGGAGAAGCCGGTGCGCATCTTTCTTGAGGCAGCGGCCGCCCGCCCGTCGATCGAAGGGCGCGTTGGCGACGCCGCTGAAATCCAGAACTTTGACGTGCTCGTCTATCTTTCGAGCTCTGAAGGCCTGGGCTCGGGCATCCTCCTGGCGATGGCCCACGGGATTCCGGTGATCGCCAGCAACGTCGGCGGCATCCCCGAGATCGTCGCTCACGAGAAGACCGGGCTGCTGGTCGAAAACACCGTGGATGCGGTCGGCCGCGCGCTCGATCGCCTCGCGGCCGATCGCGCTCTCTGCCGTACGATGGGAGCCGCGGGCCGCGATTGGGTGGCGTCGAACGCCACCGACGAGATCCTCGCCGCGCGTACCGAAGCCGTATACCGAAAGATACTGGGATCGTGAAGAATTGTTTTATTCTGAGTGGGTGCCCGCCATCGCTGCCTTCCTCCTGGGCTTGATCATCGGCAGTTTTCAGAACGTTTGCATCTGCCGCCTCCCGAAGGACGAGTCCGTGGTGACGCCGCGCTCGCGCTGCCCGAAGTGCGGCCACTGGATCGCGTGGTATGAAAACATTCCGCTGTTGAGTTATCTCGTCCTAAGAGGAAAGTGCAGCGGCTGCGGCGTCCGCATCTCGCCGCAGTATTTCTTTATCGAGCTCCTCTGCGGGCTGCTCTTCGCCTTCATCGCCGTGGAATTCGCGAGTCCGGCGATGCAGATCAAGTTCATGCTGATGGTCACGCTGCTCCTGCCGCTGGCGATCATCGACTTCGTCCATCGCATCCTGCCCGACGAGCTGACGCTGACCGGCTTCGTCATGGGCCTCGTCTTCAGCCTGCTCGTTCCGGTGGATGACGGCAGCGCCTGGCTCATCACTCACGGCTGGCTTTCCTTGCCCGTCCCCGTCTTATCTCTGCTCGACGCGCTGCTCGGCGCGGCTTTCGGCGCGGGACTTCTTTACGGCATCGGCGAGCTGTGGCTGGCGTGGCGCGGGATTCACGCCATGGGCTTCGGCGACGTGAAGCTGATGGCGTTCGTCGGCGCATTTCTCGGGACCAAGCTTACGCTGCTGACAATCTTTCTCGGGTCGCTGGGAGGCAGCGTCCTGAGTTTGCCGCTGTGGATCTACTTCCTCTTGCGAAGGGTTGGGCACGAAGCGCGCAGCAAGAGGACGCGGACCAGCCGCGAAAGATTCGAGCGCATTATTCCGGGCACGTTTCGGTTTACTATGTCCGCGTTCCGGTTGCAGTTCGGTACGGTGCTTTCCGTCACCGCGCTCGTCGCCGGAATCTGGGGGAAGGAGATGCTCGGTTGGTACTTGGGCTTATTGTACTGATTCAACTTTCGCAGAAGGCCGCCGAGGACATCGCCCCGACGTTCTACAAGGCCATGGGGCTGCTGACCCTTCTGCTTTTCATCCTTGTGGGTGGAATTTTCCTGATCTATCGAACGTTTCGACAGGCGGCTCGCGACGCCGGCGGTCTGAAGGAGAAAGTTCCGCGCACCGATAATCCTGCCTTCGTGATGGCCACGTTTCAGGGAGTCATCAAGCAGATGCGCGAGCAGGAGAAGGAACTCGAACGCCTGCACCAGCTCGAGCGGCAGCGCGCCGAGGAGAGCCAGCAGCTCGCGGCCACCATCATGAGGAACATGGCCACGGGACTGGTCATGCTGAATTCCCGCGGCATCATTACCGAGTGCAATCCGGCCGCCAAGATCGTGCTGGGACATCAACTACTCGTGGGACGCAGCTATCGCGAGACGTTTTGGCCCGATTACCACGCGGGCGGAACCGAGCCACCTCCCCCGGGCATGCTGAGCTTGGAAGATTGCCTGAAAACGGGCAGCACGGTGCGCCGCATGCAGATGACGTATCGCGCCCCCAACTCCCAGAACATGGTCCTGGGAATCGGCTTCTCGCCCATCCGCGCGGCCGACGGGACCATTGGAGGCGCCATCCTCTTGCTGACCGACCTCACGGAAATCACCGCGCTCCAGCAGGAAGTGCGCCTCAAGGAACACATGGCGGCGCTCGGCGAGATGGCCGCCGGCATCGCTCACGAGTTCAAGAACTCGCTCGCGACCATCTCGGGCTACAGCCAGTTGCTCGAAAGCGCCACGCTCGAAGAGACGCATGTCTTCGCGGCGAAGATCGTCAGCGAGACGCAGTTCCTGGCCAAGATCGTCAACGAGTTTTTGAATTTCTCGCGGCCTCTGAGCCTGGTGGCCGCGCAGGTGGACACCCGCCGGCTCGTGGAAGACAGCTTCGCGGAGATCCACGACCGCGGAAAATTCCCCGGCGTGACGCTCGAGATGACCGGCGAGTTCCCCACCATCCAGGCCGACGCCACCCTGCTGCGCCAAGCCTTTTCAAACCTGCTGCGCAACGGATGCGAAGCCATCGGCGACAAGAAGGCGGGCCGCCTGCTCGTGCAGTCGCACCTCGAACAGGAAGACGGCCGGCAGATGGTGAAAATGAATTTTCAGGACGAGGGCGGAGGAATCGAGGCGGGCAATCTCGACAAGGTTTTCATCCCGTTCTTTACGACGAAGAACTCCGGAACCGGCCTGGGGCTGCCGCTGGTCCACAAGATCGTGGTCAATCACAATGGAAAGATCGCCGTGGAGAATGTTCCAGGAATGGGCGCGAGTTTCACGGTGACGCTGCCGCTTACGACCGGCTGAGCACCCTCGCCGCCGTCAAGGCATAGGCGGCCGCGCAATCGGCGATATTTTTCACCGGAACAAACTCATTCGGCCCGTGCGAAACGGACAGCAGTCCCGGCCCATAGGCCAGCGCCGGAATACCCTGCCCGGCGTAGAAACGCGTCTCGAGTAGCCCTGGACACATCGCCAGCTCCGGACGCTTCCCGCTGACGGCCTTTACCGATTCCTGAAGCGCCATCGCGAGAGGATCTTCGGGCGCAGTTCCCGAAGCGCGTCCTTCCTGCAGGATCTCGACCTTGAGGCCGCGCAGAATCTCCATCAGCTTTGCTCTTTCAGCGGCCAGGTCTTCGCCGGGATTCGTGCGCCGATCGATGGTGAAGGAAAACTCGGCGGGAACGGCGTTGAAGCTGGTGCCGCCCTCGGCGCGACCGCCGAGCATCAGGATCGACCCGCGCGCTTCCACTTCGCGCTTCAGGTTGAGCAGAGCGCCTGCCACTGGAATCATTTTCTCGAAGGCGTTGATGCCGAGGTGCTGAAGTCCGACGTGCGCGGTCTTGCCGGGCACGGTGACGCGGAGGGAGATCGCGCCGCGGCTGGCGTTCCAAATGACGCCGCCGGTCGGTTCGGCGGTGAGCATGCCGATGCCGCCGCGCCCGAGCACGCCGGCGCGCAACAGAGCTTCCGAACCTCGCCGCCCGCCGGTCTCCTCGTCGGGAACAAAGCACAATCCGATCCGACCGTCGAGCTCGACACGCGATTTCTCGATGGCCTTCACCGCGCCGATCATGGCCGCGAGGCCCGACTTCATGTCCGATGATCCACGACCGAAGAGGTTCTGTCCCTTGACCGTCGGACGGAATTGACTCGGCGACTGCGCAGGCACCACGTCGTAATGACCGTGGAAGTAGAGCGTCCGCTTGCCGCGACCATGGAATGCCAGGAGGCACTCGCCGTGCCGCTCGCTCTTGAGTCCAAGGCGCCGGAGGCGGCGTTCCAGTTCGGCGCGGCAAGGTTTCTCGTCCGGGATAGCGACGAGCCGGCGCGTGATCTCGATCATCTCGCGGCGCAGCGATGCCACCGCCGCGAGAATGCGCTCGTTCATGCCCGAAGTTTTTGCCGGAGCGCCGCGATTTGCTGCAGGTGGTTGACGTCGTGCCCGGCGCAGGTCTCAAGCGTCTCGCCGAGTCCCACCTCTCCGCGCTCGAGATGCCGGCCGGTGCGGGCCAGGTCGGCCTTCGGAAGCGTCTTGGCAAAGCGTAGCTCCGCCTCGCGCAGGACGCGAAAGCGCTCGAGCGTCTGAGCAAACGATTCTTTTTCGCGCACGCGGCCGCTCGCCCACTTATCCTGATCGAAGGGAACCAGCGTGGGATGGTCCTCGAACGCGATCCACCGGCAGCGCACCGAGAAGACCAATTCGCAATCCGCCAGGTGCGCGACGATTTCCTGGATCGACCACTTGCCCGGAGCCGGCGATTTCGCAAGCTGCCGGGGCGTCAGGCCCTTCACCAACTTGGTGATCGACGCATAAGTAGCGCTCATGATTTTGACTGCGTCCTTGCCTTCCAAGAACTTCGCATATGGATTCATGTCCAGCATGGTAACACTTCATACACGCCGCCTCCGTAGGGCGCTTCACGGTTCGCTGATATAATTTGCGGATTGGCTAAAGGAAGCTCCCGCGGAAAAATTCTTGCCGGCCTGGCGGTTCTGCTCGCGCTGTTCGCGGGCTACGCCTTTCACCGCCCGTTGCTCACCGCTCTCGGCGGGATGCTGGTGGAGGACGACCCGCTTCAAAAATGCGACGCCGCCGTGGTGCTCAGCGGCGAGCCCGGAGACGGCCTTCGCACGCGGGCCGCGGTGAAGCTCTACAAAGAGGGCTGGGTCCGGAAGATCGTGCTCAGCGGAGCGCGCGGCTCCTTCAACCATCACGAGAGCGATTTTTCACAGCCGCTCGCGATCTCTCTCGGCGTTCCACGCGACGATACCATCGCCGTCCCCCACTCCGCGCTCTCGACGCTCGAAGAAGTACAGACCCTGGCGCCGCAGATCGAACAAAAAGGGCTGCGCTCGATCATCGTCGTGACTTCGAACTACCACACCCGGCGCGCCGCGCGCTACTTCCGGCGCGTGTCGCGGGGGCGTCTCGAAGTCCGCGCCGCGGCCGCCACCGACAACTGGTTCTTCGTCGATTCGTGGTGGCACACCCGCGAAGGACTGAAAACCTTCTTCTACGAGTTCACCAAGCAGTTCGATTCCGTGCTGGAATAGATTGCGCTTGACAAGGCCCACACCCGTGTTTACACTTCCTTTAGCGCTAAAATAACTCTTGGGGGTGGGACCATGACTTGCATCCGTTTTGCTTTTGTGTGCCTTCTTCTGGCTGCTGTTTCCGCCGGCGCGCAGACATCGGCGGGCGAAGTGAACGGCACCGTTTCCGATCCCAGCAAATCGGCGGTCGCCGGCGCACAGGTGACGCTCGTGAACACGGTCACCAGGCTGGAGAATCGCGCCACGACCAATGCCGACGGCTATTACGTCTTTGTGAACGTCGCGCCCGGCGCCTATTCCCTGAAGATCGAGAACACCGGATTCAAAGGCGCCCAGCTTCCCACGTTCACGGTCGGCGTCAACCAGACCGTCACGCAGGATGTCTCGCTCCAACTCGGCCAGGTCTCGGAAACCGTGAACGTCAGCGCCGAAGCGGAGCTGATCCAGAAATCTTCGGCCGAGCTTGGCACCGTGATCCAGGAGAAAGCCGTCGAAGATCTGCCGCTCAACGGACGCAATTTCACCCAACTCCTCAGCCTCACGCCGGGCGCCACTCCTGTCAACACGGCTCAGGGCGGAGGCGTGTCGTTTCAGGACGCCGGGCCGAGCGGCATTCCGGGATCGAACATCACCAAGCCCTCGATCCATGGACAGCAAAATCGCTCGCTGCTTTATTTCATGGACGGATTCATCAACACCGACCTGCGCGGGCCGATCTACGGCATCCTGCCGATCGTCGACTCCATCCAGGAATTCAAGGTGCAAGGACACAATGACAAGGCCGAGTATGGCGGCGTGACCGGAGGCATCGTCAACGTCGTGTCTCGGTCGGGCGGTAACGATTACCACGGATCGGGCTGGCAGTATCTGCGCAACAATTTCTTCGATGCTCGCAATCCGTTTGTGGATATCACTCCGGGACTTGGACCGGCGGCGTTCCGTCAGAACCAGTACGGCGCCACCATCGGCGGCCCGATCAAGCATCAGAAGACTTTCTGGTTCGGCGCCTGGGAAGGATGGCGCTACACCAAGCCGACGCAGACGCTCGACCTGGTGGCCACGCCCGCGGAGTTGAACGGCGACTTCACGAATTCCGTGTCCAAGAATCAGATTTACAACCCATACTCCACGCGGAAAAATCCGGCGAACACCGCGCAGATCATTCGCGATCCCTTTGTGTGCGATCCGAGCGGAAATCCGGTGACGCCGCTGGCGGACGGAACGCAGGTCGGCGGGACGGCTTGCAACAAGATCCCGACGTCGTTGATCTCGGCGCCCATGCAGTCTCTGCTCAAGACCTATTTCGCGCCGTCGAACTTCCCGCTGACCGCCTCGCAGAATTACATCGAGAACCGGCCCACCATCGACAACGCCAATAGCTGGCAGGTGAAGGTAGACCACCGCTTCAACGATTCCAACAACGTCTTCTTCCGCTTCAGCCAGATTCTCGACCATCACCTCGACACCCTGGCCGCTACGCTCGCGGACCGCCCGTCGGACTATCACGGCAACAACTACGGCGGCGGATGGACGCGCGTCATGGGCGCGCATCTCATCCTCGACGTCCGCGCCGGCATTTTGCAAAAGCCCTACGTCTTCAACCAGACGCACAGCGCGAAGGGCATCGAGCCGTTGAAATCCGCCGGATTCCAGAACATCGACAAGTACGGCGGATTAAACGTCACCGTCGGAAGCCCCTGGACCGGGAACGAGCTCGGCAATCGCGGCGACTCGATCCGCAGAAATCCGGACTGGAGCGGCTCGGCGAACCTGAACTGGATCCACGGCCGCCACAATTTCCGCATGGGCTATCAGTACATTTACGTCGGGCGCGATCAGATCAATACGTTCCAGCTCTTCGGATACAACGGAACGATCACCAACAATCCGGTGTCCACGGCGAATACGGGCCTCTCGCTGGCCTCGGCGCTGCTCGGATTCCCGGCGTCATCTTCCGGCGAGCTTCCCGACGGCGGCGAGGTGAATTTCCATCTCGGAACGTGGTCCATCTACGGTCAGGACGAATGGAAAGTCAGCCGCAAGGTCACGTTGAACCTGGGCCTGCGGTGGGACGTGCTGACGCAGCCGCACGTGAATAATTCGCGGCTCTTCAACGCGCTCGATCTTTTCGCCGGCAAGTGGATCATCGGAGCGAGCGCGTCCGAAATTCCGGCGTGCAACACGTCGAACACGAACCCATGTTTCCCCGGCGCGGGACTCTCCTCGGTCCCCTTTAACGATCACATTGTTTTCGCCGGCAGCCGCGCGTTCAATCCGCCACCGGTCTACGACAACATCGGCCCGCGCTTCGGACTCGCCTGGGAAGCGACGCACAACACGGTGGTACGCATCGGCTACGGCTTGTACTACGACGCGCTGCCCGCTCGCAGCCAGTATGCCCAGAACGATCTCGAAGCCGGGCAGTGGCCGTGGGTGCGCGCATTCTCCGGCAGTCCCAACAGCGTGGTGGGCGCGGCCCTGGTGCCGATCACCGCCGTAGCGGGACAACTCTCGCAAGGCGTCCCGGCCAGCCCGTGGAACAGCCTGCAATCGACTTTCTTCGACGATCCGCACTACAAGGACGGATGGTCACAGCAATATTCAGTCGAGATCCAGCGGCAGATGTCGTCGAGCACGGTCTTCTCCGTCGCCTACGTGGGCAGCGTCAATGGACGCCTGCCTTACACCGGACGGGCCAACGGCGCGAACAAGCCCTTTGCGCAAGGGACGCCGGCCACCACCGTCGACACGCTGCGGGCCATGCCCTTCATGACCTCGGCCTTCAAATACACGCAGAACATCGGCGAGGGAAACTACAACTCCTTCCAGACGAAGTTGCAGCGCCGCTTCAACCGCGGGCTGATGACTTTGATTTCCTACACGTGGTCGAAGTCGCTGGACAATAGCAGCGGCTACTTCGACGTGGAGAATGGCGCGGGCCAGGGCGGCGCGACCGTGTCCGACTACTTCAACCCCGGCTTGAACCGCGGCCCGTCGGGCTACGACATCCCGCACTTCTTCTCCTGGTACACCGTCTACCATCTGCCGTTCGGAAAAGGCGAGCGCTGGCTGACGAGCGGTCCGGCGGCGTGGGTGCTCGGCAACTGGCAGGCGAACTTTATTTTCCAGGCTCGCTCCGGCCAGCCCTTCAACATCAACGTCGGCGGCGATCCCGCGAATATCGGCGGCAGCATCGGCGGATTCACCGGCTACTCGCGGCCCGACGTGGTGGGCAATCCGATCCCAGCGACGCAGACGGCGCAGTTGTGGTTCGATCCGAACGCCTTTGCCGTGCCCTCCGGCCACTTCGGAAATTATGGGCGCAACTCGCTGCGTACTTCGCACGTTGTCAACCAGGATTTCTCGATGTTCAAGACCATCAAAATCGGCGAGCGCCGCGAGCTGCAGCTTCGCTTCGAGGGCTTCAACGTTCTGAACATCCAGAACCTCGGCGTGCCGGCGACGACCACGATCCAGTCCACGGCGGCTGGGAACCTTTCCTCCGGCGTCGGCCGGATCACGAGCCTCGCCGGCGGCACGAATCCGCGGCAAATTCAGTTCGGAGCGCGCTTCCGGTTCTGATGCGCAGCGCGCCGGAGTCGACGCCAAAATCGACTCGTTCCATCGGTCCCCGGTCGGAGTCCCGATTGAAAGGCTGCGCGCGATGGAGTATATGAGCAATCACGGACCCGGCGGTCTGCATGCCGGGGGAAGGACGGCGCCGTCCGCTGAGGGGCATCAGGGAAGCGGCGCCGGCCGTTATTGCCGGTCTAGGAATCCATTGCCCCGGCAAACTATAAGGTCGCCGTCTTAATCACTGCTCCGTCGGGACCGTAGATTGTCACGGTGTGAGTGGTCGTCGTGGTTCTCGTGCTACCGCTTACCGTGGTGGTCGTTTGTACTGTGTCAACGTAGAGCAAATCTTTCCCGTTGACGGTCTTCACTTGAATATTTTCGTAACCGCTCGCCGGCGTGGAACGCACCTCGGCGCCCGTGGCGGCGCTGAGCCAGAGAATCGCCGAAGTGTGTGTCGCCGTTGCGCCGGATCCACTCGTGACGGTCTGAAAGACGTATAACGAGCTCGCCCCGGCAAGCACCGGACCGATGGAGCCGGTCAAGTGCATCTTCCAAGTGACGGCCGGCGACGCCGCGGTGTTGAGCGCCACGATCTCCGTGCCCGCGGGCTGGTTATTGCCGGATGTGGAGTCGGGGATCAGAACGTAGAGCGTTCCGTCCGGACCGACCAACATCGAGCCGAAGCTAACCGTCGGGCCGCTGCCGAAACCGAACGTAGGCGCGCTTGGAAATCCGCAGGTATTCTGCGCGGAAAGAGATCCGGCCCCAAACAAAACTACAACCAGCATGCTAACGATTCGAATCTTGCTCATCGCTTTCTCCTCTTGAATGGATTTGAAGAGAAGAAAGTGAAGCCCACCGTACCGTACTCAATCGCGGCCCGGTCTGCGCGGAGAAGGCGGCGCGGTTACCGGTGTTGCGCCGCGGCCGCCGGATTGCGCCGGCGCGGCGGGCGGTTGCGTAACCATCCCTGTGGCGCTGGTGGCGCTGCCCTTGGACTGTCCGCTTCCCGTCACCGATCCAAAGGGCGTAGTAACCGCGCCCGTTCCCCGGTTTCCGGATCCTGTCTGACCGTTTCCGGCGAAGCGGCCGGTTGGCGCGATCGGATCCGTGGTTCGCTGCGGCGGAGCGGGAGATTGCCCGTGCCGGACAATGGTCTGGAAGCCGGGCCCCAAGACCACGGCTTGCTCCGCCTGCAACAAGCTCGCCACGCTGACCAGTCCTTCTTCCACCGCCACCTGCGTGGTCGCCTCCTGATCCACGCGGATGTCGAACGTCGTTCCGCGCACGGCGATGATTGCCGCAGGCGTGGTCACGGACTTGTTATTGGGGCGTCCGGATAGTTTCTCCACATGGATCTTGACCGTTCCCAGGAGCACCTCCAGAAAGCTCCTCCACGTGGAATGACCCTGATCTTGCACCATCAGATGCGTCCCCGGATAGACTTCCACCGTGCTGCCGTCATCCAATTGGAGCAAGAGCGCGGAACCGCCGCCGGTCGAAACCGCCTCGCCGGGACGAACCTTGTCCTTCAGTTTCACCGCGGAAACCGGCTTGCCCGGCGACGTCAATGTCGCCGGACCGCTTACTGCCGCCACGCGCAATGTCTGCGCGGCCGCGGCCAGGGAGATCCCTGCCGCCGCGACCACCGACATGCGCCAGAAAAGAGTGGGCTTCACTTTCTTCCTCGGCCCCTCCCCATGCACGCGCTTTGCCAAATTGCGCGAGAAGAAAAACAAGCTACTTAGGCGAGGAATCGCCAGGCTCCGGATGAGCCTTGGGCACACTGTGCCCCGGCTCGGAATCCTCGCCGCTCCCGCTCGACCATTTTTCCAGCTTCTTGTAAAGCGTTCGCCGATGAAGTCCCAAGCGCGCGGCGGCCGCTGTCATGTTGCCGCCGCTCAGATGGATCGCCTCGATCACTTGCCGGCGCTCCAGCCCCGCGTCCGCATCATCAGATTCCGCAGCGTCACCCGCGCGCGGCGGCGTTCGGCTCCCCATGGCTTGGCGAACATCCCGCTCTGACGCCTCGGGGGATCGCGTGGCCGCGACGATTCGTTCCATCGTGTTGGCCAGCTCGCGCACATTGCCGGGCCAAGGCGCGCTTTCGAGCGCGGCGTATGCCGCTTCCTGCAAGTGCACCTGCTTGCCCTGCCGCTCATTGGCTTGCTTCAGAAAACGGCGGGCCAACTGTGGAATATCGCTCCGGCGCTCGCGGAGCGGCGGCACGTGAATGCGCAGGACATTCAAGCGATGATAGAGGTCCTCGCGAAAAGCGCCCTGGCGGACCATGTCGTCCAGGTTGCGGTTGGTGGCCGCGAGCATGCGAACGTTCGCGCGCACCGCCACCGCGGCGCCCACCGGACGAAACTCCCGGGCCTCCAGCAGGCGCAGCAGTTTGCTCTGAAACGAGAGCGGGATCTCGCCGATTTCATCGAGCAGGACAGTGCCGCCCTCGCCTTGCCGAAGTACGCCGGGGCGGTCGCGGTCCGCGCCGGTAAATGCGCCTTTCATCGCGCCAAACAACTCGCTTTCCCAAAGGTTCTCGGCGATCGCCGCGCAATCCACGGGAACAAACGGGGAGGAGGCGCGCCGGCTATAGCGATGAACGGCCCGGGCCACTCGCTCTTTGCCCGCTCCGGTCTCGCCGAGGATCAACGTGGTGGAGTCGGAACGCGCCGCGGCGGCGATGTTCTTGTAGAGCTCGATCATGGCCGGAGAGCTCCCCAGCATTTCCTCCGCCATTTCGACGCTGCCGTCCGCCGCGTCCTCGGGAGCGGTCCGGTTCGCCCCCGCCGCGCGGACAGCGCGTTCGACCACGGAAAGGAGTTGGGCCAGAGCGACGGGCTTGGCCAAGTACTCGAAGACGCCGTCTGTTTCGGCCTCCACTGCGGTTCCCAGCGATCCCCGCGCGGTCATCAGCACCACGGCGCAGCGCGGATTGCCCGCGCGCGCGGCCCGCAGCACGTCGAGTCCGGTGACACGGTCCACATAGATGTCGGAGACGATAATCGGGAAAGCCGCCGTAGCGACTTTCTGCAGAGCCTCGGACCCGTCGTTCAAGGCGGTCACCGGATAGCCCTTGCTCTCGAGAAAATTTCCCAGCGCAATGGTGATCGCTTCGTCGTCGTCAATCAGCAGGATGGGCGGCTTGCTCATAGTTTTCACGCTCCGGGAAGCGACTCTCTGGAAACTCGAGACTGAATTGCGAGCCGCGTCCGGGTTTGCTCTCCACTTCGATGTCCCCGCCGTGTTGCGCCACGATCTCCTTCACCAGCGCCAGTCCGATTCCCGATCCCGGCGGTCCGGCCGTGGAGTGTTTCGGTTGGCGGTAGAAGCGCTCGAAGATTCGCGAGCGCTCCTCCGGCTCGATGCCCGATCCTTCGTCACCCACCGTGATCCGCGGCTTCCCGTCCGGCGTGGAAACGGTGACGGCTACCATGCTTCCGCCCGGACTGTACTTGAGCGCATTCGTCAACAGGTTGTAGACCGCAAAACCAAGCAACTCGGCGTCTCCGCAAATCGGAGCGGGGCGCAGATCTTCACGGATGACAATGTGTTTGCGGAGAGCCAGCAGGTTGGCGCGCGCGATGGCTTCGCGCGCCACCGCGGCGAGGTCCACCGGACCACGCTTCAGTTGCAACATACCGGCGGAGATCCGTTCGACATCCAGGAAAGCTCCGACCACGCGGGAGAGACGCTCGGACTCTCGGTGGATCAGCGACGCCACCGCGGCCTTGCGCTCGGCCGGCATGGTTGCGTCAGCGATCATTTCGCTGGACGCGGAGATCGCCGTCAGCGGCGTTTTGATCTCGTGGGCGATGGCTTGCAACCGCAAGGCATATTCGGCCCGTCCAGCGCCCGCTTCGCGCACCGCCGCGAGCGTGCCGGCAAACCCCGCCGCCCCGTAAGCATAGGACCATGACGCCAGAGGCACGATCCATCCCGCCAGGAGCGCCAGGTACGAAGCTGCGGGAATCGCCAGAAAGCCGGCGGCAGCCAGGCGGCCATGTCGTCTTCGCCCTGCGAAGGCGGCCAGCAGTTGCGTGCCCAGCAACAGGACGACGACGCTGAGGGGAGAGAGCGGGCGCAAACCGTCTTCGTCCAACAGCGTGCGCATGGCGTGGGCGTGGATCTCGATGCCGGGGATGTCGGATCCGCTGGAGACGGGAGTGAATCGGCGGTCACCCGCGCCCTGGGCGCTGACTCCCAGCAGAACGATCTTTCCAGCGAACTGCCGATCGTCCACCTGGCCTTGCAGTACGTCGTCGAAAGGGACGGTGCGGAACGCGCCGACACGCGCGTAACGAATCCAGAGGACGCCGTCGCCGGTTTTCGGCAACGTCCGTTGCCCGGCCGTCCGCGCCGCCTCGAGGCTGAGCGCCCAGAGTCCCTGATCGCGCCCGGCGCTGACGACGCCGGATTTGGCCAGCATGATCGAGCGCACCACGCCGTCCGGGTCCGGATTGGCATGGACGTGTCCGACCGCATCGCGCGGGAACAAAGCGAGCGGGAGAATCCAACGGGGATCGATCCGGTCCGCTTCGAGGGCCGCGGCCAGCACGACTTTGGGGAACAGTTGTAGCACGCTCGCGAGCGCCTCATCGGCTGCCGAGGCGCTCGGTTCGGAAAGAAGTAAGTCTACAACCAAAGTCTGAGGGTGCGCGGCGGCCAGCCGCCGGAGTCCACGGGCAACGATGTCTCGCTTCAAGGGCAGCGGACCCCAGCGGTTTACGGTCCGGTCATCGATAGCCAGCAAAACAATTTGCTCGAGGCAGGGCGAGCGTCGGGCAGGAGCCAATCTCGCTAAAACGTCATTGGAGGAGTCGTTCCAGCTTTGAACGATGCCGTTCCATGCCAGCAAAGGAATCAACCCAACGAGGAGAATCCCATGCCCCCAGCGCGTTGCGTTCATTGTGCGACATTATGACGCCTCCAGCGCCTGCGGTAATGTCGGCCGCCCTACACTCCCGCGTCGGATCCCGATTTCATAGGGCAATTATTCACCAAGCTCAAGGGGCGCCGACTACGGGCGGCGGTAAGAGCTGAGCACAAATGGCCTTGAACCAGTTGTACTTTGTAATGTAAAGTACTTGCTGGGAGGGCCTCTTACGAACGAACATCGCAAACGACTGCCGGTGTGGCGCCTGCTGTTCCTCGCCCCCGTGGGACTGGCGATCATCATTCCGGCGACTTGGGTCCTCGTCAGTTGGACGGCGAAGCCTCTTTTTCCAAAGCCGGAGGACGTGCCGACCGCCATGCATTCGGCGCCTCCCGCCCCGTGGGCCGGAACGGTGGACCAGGCGCGGCAGATCGTCCGCGCGAGTGTCGCCGGGAAAAATCTGCCGGGCCTTTCGGTGGCGGTCGGTATCAACGGGAATATTGTTTGGGCAGAAGGCTTCGGGCTCGCGGATCTCCCCTCCAACGTGACGGTCACGCCGGATCACCGGTTCAGGACCGGAACCGCTTCCACGGTGCTCACTTCGGCGGCGGCCGGCCTGCTGCTGCAGCAGGGCCGGCTGAAACTCGGCGACGAAATTCAAACCTACGTGCCCGCGTTTCCCAAGAAGCAGTGGCCTGTAACGCTGCGCGACGTGATGGGGCATACGTCCGGTGTCGTCGGCTACGACCGCGACCGCGGACCGATTTTCAACCAGCACTGCGAGCGGTTGGCGGATGCGCTCCAGTACTTCGCGGGAGACGCTCTGGTGTCCAAGCCCGGCACGCAATTTCGCTTTTCCAGCTCCAACTGGATTTTGGTGAGCGCGGCGGTCGAAGCCGCCGCGGGCCAGCCGTTCCTGACGTTCATGCGGGAGAAGATCTTCGAGCCATTGGGCATGCGCGACACCGTCCCCGAGCCCGCGCCGAACCGCGAGGGAGAAGACTTCCCGGGCTTCATTGCTATCCGCGAGCTGATCTACGATCCGGGGGCGATTCGCGGCAGCGGCGAGGACACCACGCGGAAGCCCGGGCCGGACCAGGCCTCGCCCTACTTCACGAGATTCAGATCGAATCCGACGTACGGCTGGCACACGGCGCGCCTGCTCGACAATACCTGCTACGGCGGAGCGAGCGTATTCCTCTCCACGCCGTCTGATTTGGTGCGCTTCGCGATGGCGATGAATAGCGGCAAGCTGCTCGAGCCCGCGACCGTCGCCTTGCTGCAGACTTCGCAGCGGCTGGCATCCGGAGAGGATACCGGCTACGGTCTTGGCTGGAAAGTGAAGACGGTTTCGCTGGCCGGAAAACCCACGCGCATGGTCGGCCACGACGGCGATTCACTGGGTGGAATGGTGGCGTCGCTGATGACCTTTCCAGATTACGCGATGGCGGTGGCAGTCACGTCGAATATCTCTTTTGCGGATACAGCTTCGATTGCGGAGCGAGTCGCGCAAACGTTCGCCGCGCAGGCGAGGGGGAGATAGGTGCTTTGCGATGAACGCAGTCCTGCTGTAGACTTCTAGAGTGGATGCTGAGGGCTCTGGATGCTTCCTATGGCTACAATTTCGACTACTGCGAGTGCGGTCGGTTTTTGCCCAGAACGCTAGGAGCGTGGTAGGTGGCAGACTTTATCTACATCGACAACTCCAACCTATTCATAGAGGGCAAGAGAGTCAGCGCAGTCGTCCGCGGTCTCGCCATGAACATCTACGAGGCTATGAACAACCGCATAATCGACCATGACTACAAATTGAGCTTCGGTCGCTTACATGAGTTCATCGCCGGTAGTGTCAAGTCCCAAATTGCGAGAGCGGTCTTGTTCGGCTCACGTCCTCCTCCGGACGATAGTATCTGGACTTTCGCCAAACGCGCAGGATTCGAGCTGGTGCTTGAAGACCGTAACGTTGCGAATAAAGAAAAAAAGATCGACACGGGTATAGTCGCAGCCATGACGAGGGATGCTTACAAGAAGGCCGATCCCGCGAACGATACGATGGTACTTGTAGTGCACCCCTCTAAAACTGGACAGTTCATTCTAGTATGATCGGGGCCTCCAAACAGGAGGCAGGATGAGCAGGAAAGCAGCGCTTCAGAGAAGTCCGGAACTGAAACTACAGATCGTAATGGAAGGGTTGCGGAGCGGCAACATCGCGGAGACTTGCCGCAAGCACGAGATCGCAGCGAATCTCTATTACCGCTGGAAGGACGAGGTGGAGAAGGGCGCGCTGGAAGCCTTGGGCGGCAAGCGTGGCGTCGCCGATTCCGAAAAGGATCAGCGGATTAGACAGTTGGAGCGCACGCTAGGCCGCAAGAGTCTGGAGATCGAGATCCTAAAAAACGTTCTGGGGGACTGAGCTGTGGCGCAACTCACTCCCAAGCTCGTGCGCTGGTCGAAAACGGCTATCGACCTACCGTCGTCGCCGAAGCTCTGCAGATCAGCCGCTCCAGCTTGTATTACCGCAAGCAGGAGCGCAGCAGTCGCGCCGATCGATCCTTCGATGACCGCATCATCGAGGCCTGCGGCGAGAAACCGGCTTACGGCTATCGCCGCGTTCAATGGTGGCTGGAACATCACCGTGGTTTGCGGCTCAATCGCAAACGTGTTCTCCGCGTCATGCAGGAACGCGGCTTGCTCGTTCACAGCCGAAGATTGCGCGCGCGACGCCGCAAGGAATGGAGCAAAGTGATCGTCACTACGCCCAATCAAGTCTGGCAATCCGACCTGACCAAGATCTGGGCTGGCCCCAACTCCGGCTGGGCTTACCTGGTGTCGATCATCGACTGCTTCACCCGCGAGATCGTCGGCTGGGATCTTTCTTCCCGCTGCCGAACCGACGATGCCCTCAACGCTTTGAACCAGGCTGTCATCGAGCAGTTGCCTTTCGGATCGCGCGGAACTGGGCTGACCTTGACCACCGACAACGGCACGCAGTTCACTTCTTCCCGTTTCATGGAAGTAGTTTCTTCTCTTGGCATTTTCCATCGCCGCACCGCGTTTCATCACCCGGAAGGCAATGGCTACATCGAACGTTTTCACCGCAGCTTGAAAGAAGAGGAGGTCTGGATCAACGAATACCAAAACCTGGATGAAGCCCGCCGTTCCATCGCCCGCTACATCCAGGAGTACAATAACGACCGGCCCCATCGGGGGCTGGGCGATCGTACGCCTCACGAGGCTCGTCAGGCGTTTACCATTGACCTAAAATCCGAGGCCCTGAATGTCTAGTTTAACGGGGTGCACTACAGTACTCGTCGCTGGCGATGGCGACTTCGTTCCCGCTGTCCGTCAGATCGTCGAGGACGGCTACAAGGTTGAAGTCGTCTTCTGGAATCATGCATCGAAGGAACTCAAGGAACTTAGGGGGTTAGCCAAGTTCATCTCGCTAGACGAACACCTAGAGTATCTTCGTCTCAAATAAAAAGTACGCCCGACCCAACGCGTAGGTCCTAGCGGCTCTGGCCCGTGAGCATGGATGCAGGCGGTGCATTTGAGGCTAAGCCTTCGTAGTGCCGGACTCCCCGCTAGACAGAGAGGAGAGGCGGCTATTCTTTTCTGGAAGAGAATCGGGGTCGGCCTGGTCTGATCCATGGTTCGAACGAACGTCATTCATACGACTGCAACGTGCCGAACCGACCGTCACCTTCAGAACATAAGGAGGGTGGGGACAGATCAGTCGTGACGCGTTTTTTTCGATGGCACACCACTCTCATTTCGGCCGCCGAAGACCATTCGGGCGAGTTCGTCGCCCAACCGGCCGGCGACCTCCGGATCACGCTCGTTCCGGAAGCGCTTGGCTAGGGTAAGGAACTGCTGCTGCTTTCGCTTCTCCGCGGCGATTTCCTTCTTGCTCACGCCCTTCATAGCGCGATTATGCACCGGAACAATTCGAAGGCGAATTAGAAAAAAGGAATCGATTCTCTGGCAGCGGAGCTGCTTCTCTAAGGTGCCACTTTGGCACCTTAGAGGAGTGCAGAGGCCAGTAGAGAACTGTCGAGGAAGCCATGCGTCAGAGCGCACTGCGCTTATTCAGGACCTGCCGCACGTTAATGAAACCGCTCTGGTTCGGCTGTCGGATCACCAAGAGCTAGAATTGAATAATGCGCTCCGACACCCGCTAGCCCCTGCAATGCAAACGAGGAACCCCATAGCAGGACCGGGCTACTGCTTCTTTCTAGGATTAATGGCTCCTCGGTTCCTGTTCCTGCAAATGGCTCAACCGCCAATTGCGGCTCTTGAGCAGCCGCATGAAATAGGCGTCGCAAAACAGCTTCATGAATGAGGCTTCTTTGAGCGTCACCACGGCACCTTCGACGTTCTTTGATTCGAAGCGCCCGCAGAGATCGGCAAACTGATCACGTTCGTCCATCTTGGGAAACATCTCGTCAAGGAAACGTAACATTGAATCCCGGAAACTCATGCCTTCCTTCCAATCGCCGTTCTCGGCCATTAGCGCTCTTAGGCATTCGAAGAAGTTTCCAAATACCATGCTTTCGCACTGCCAGTGAATATCGTTCAACGACAGCAACGTAAGCCCGCCAGCGTAATAGTTGAACGCTGTGTGCTGGTCGCTCTTATCCGGACCCGGCAGCGCTGCGAAGCACGCAGCGACACGGTTGAGGTCTTCCGCCGTTAGCACGCGGTTCTCGCCCCAGTCAACTTTGAGGACAGGAATTCGATCCAAGACGAGACCCATGCCTTTTTCAAGATCATGGAGGCTGTCGTAGTAGCGACTGATTTGCTCAGGCATTCGCCACCACCAAAAGCCCATCGTTCCGATATTTAGCGCGACGACGAAGTGGCGGGCGAGGCCCCAGCCGAAGTTCCAGAGCCCCTCGACAGGAACGTTGTCCTTAAGAATAAGTTCGACGATAAGTTCGTTCTTCTTCGCAACCTTCAGTCCGATCCCTTTGACGCTCATGTTCCACTGCGTAAGTTCTTTTCCTCGCAAGGAATGAGATGCGCTGATGATCCGTATGCGCAGCCGCCATTTCTCACTCTTGCCTTCAGTTGGGAGGTTGCGACTCCTGCGCAGTTCCGCTTCGGCGGCGGTGCGGGATTCGGCGTCCGCATTGTCGAACTGCTGTCTCAGCCACGTTACCCACGCCGTTGAGCTGTGCAGTTCAGCAAGCTTGGCCATCGAGCCCCCAGAGAAGATCATCCGTCTTTTTTCCGGGTCTTCGGTTGACCTAAGAAACCAGCTTTGTAGGTCGACTTCCTTCTCCGGAATTTGATCGCGGAGCTTCTGGGCCTCCGCCATACCTAGGCGCATTGCGGCTAGTTCGATCAGTTTGCTGCACTGCTCCGCTGTGATGGCCTCCTCGGGAATGGTCAGACCGTCTTCGTCATTCTGGACATAAAGACCCGCCAGCCTCGTCGAATGAATGGACGTCGCCATGCCTGTGAGTTCCTCAAGGGCTTGTCCTGTCAAGGGCTGATAACCGAAAATCCCGCCAAAGAAACACCAGAAAAGTTTCTTAATGTGATCTTGTGTATGCTTGGCGGGCCATGCCGGCCCGTCGGGGCGCTTCGAGGCGAGACACTGGACTGCAATCAACTCCCGGCGCCCAATCTCTTCGAGCGCGAGCGCAGCAAGATGATATGCCACATTCGGGTGATTAGCGGCCTGAACCGCGCGCGCGGAATCCAACAAAGCGTGGGCATGGTCGATGCAGGCCTTCATCGCCGCAATCGTATTGTCGTCAATCCGGCGCTCTCCATTCGTAGCCATGGTCGTAATCTACCATTGGGGAATACGCAACCGGAACAGGCAACCCGGTTCAGCCTGACCTCGCCCTAGCTTCCTAGAAACTCGGTGTCAGCCTGGCCTGTCCCCCTTGTTCGGACGGGCGTCATTCATGCCGTTTGGCGAACCGGCCCGCTAGCTTAGCTTCCGAACATCCAGGAGGGTGGGGACAATCAGGCTGGCCCTTGTTTCCCTTGTTCCTTGCTTGCCGTTTCAGCTTCTGGTGGAGGACCCGTTAGAAGCGGAATACGGTGGTACCGGTAACGATCCATGTCTTTCAGCGCGGCGCGAACCCGATCCCTCGTTTTCGCCGAACGCCAGAGGCGAGACACCGTTGACCCAAACATCACGAGCCCTCCCATGATGCTGGCGGCGGTACCCACCACATTGGCCCCTGGCGCGAGACTGGACAGGACTATCCCAAAGCAAGCTGCTGCGAAGCCAACACTTGTCGCTAGCTTCTCGATGCAGGCGACCATTGCTCGCGGGCTCTTCGGGTTAGCGGCGGCGAATCCGTCCAGCGACGCCGTCCACGCCTCGACGAGCTTGGCATCGTCGACTGTCTCTTCGTTGGCTATCCTTGACCGAACCGCCGCAATCACAGTGCCGACACCCTTGCACAAGACGATCTTGCCGATTTTCCTAGTTCCAAGTGGGGTCCACAAGCCCGGAGGTTCCTCGTCGCTTGTTTCGCGAAGTGGAGGCTCGGGCAAGAAGGGGGTGAACACTCCCTCTGCCCGCTCAGCGTCACTGTAAACAGCTGCAAACACCGACTGCGCCAGTTTGCGAACCTCTCCCTCAATTGCCCCAAATTTCTTTGTTTGCGCCAATTGGTACACGCGCGACCGAGGTGACTCAATCGACCCAATGATCTTTTTGCCTTCATCCCGTATGGATGCGGCCGCCTTCTCGGGGTCGGCAGCCAGTTCGCTAAATTCCACAAGTAGGCCGGGGCTGCTGAAGTCAAAGTCGTTCGCGGATTGCGTGCTCGCACATATGTGGCACGCTTCCAGAAATTCCTTGGCGAACAACTGTGGAATTTGGGCAGACCAAGCTTGTTCTCGTCGGGCCACAGAGTTTCTGTCCAGGAGTTCGTCGAGTTTCTTATGAAACGTCAGGAAAGGCTCTGTGTCTGGATCAAAAGGTCGTCCCTGATAGCTGCTTTGCCTCTTCACGTGCAAGGCCCGGGCTCGGATCGGCTGCTTACGCGACTTCTCGCCCAATTCGTTGTCCGGGTAGTTCTCGGGGCGCTGAGTATTGATCCTGACACCGCCAGTGGAGCAGATTTCCTCCAGTAGATCGAACCAGTGCGGATTCCTTAGCAACGCCTTCGCGAGGGGACGATTTACTGCGATGTGCTGGTCGGGTATCAGAACTTCCTTGTATCTCATCGACGCTGCAATAAGCTGAATTAATATGACCTCAGCGGGCAAAGCCTCATAAACTTGCGGATCCCAGTGAGTAAGGACGACCTTGCGCCGTCCGGATCCAGCTGAAGAACTTGTCGGTCTTGTGTCCATTTGTTCAGAACCTCTACCGAGAAATATTAAGCCCTTCTGTTGAATTGTCTACACTGAGTTTTAGGAGCGCTTGGATAGAATGTGATTTGCGAGAAACAGTTGCCGGGCTGACTAACCCTCGCCGGACTACGGTTTCTTCTCTTCCGGAGTGTCGAACGTGATCTTGGATTCGGCGCTGAACTTGCGATAGAGGCGGAACTCGATTTCGTTTTTCGTCGTCAGGCGGCCTTCGGCCATCAGCACCGTCGCTCGCTTCGGCAGCAGAAAAATGATCCCGGATATGTCCACGAACTCGTACTCCAGCGTCGTGTCCGCCATGTTCACCGGGAAATCGCGCGGGATGTCGATCGCCGTCATCGTCAGCTTCAGCACCTGCGCGGACTCGCGGTCCACCCACACGCGCCCCCGGTAGGCCGGGATGATCGTTTCCTTCTTGTTGTAGGTGATGTGCCACTGCGAGTGAATCTGCTGCACGCCGTACACGTAAACTTCCGCCGCGCGACCGTTGATCGCCGCCTGCTTCGACCACGCAAACTTCGTTTCCGTGGCCGGCTCGAAAATCCCGAGCAGCAACGACCCGAACTCGCCCGTGCTCACCGCTCCGTTCAGCGCGTCGTAGCTCTTATCCACAAGCTGGTTGTTGACGGTGTTGATCTGGTAGCTCTCGCCCTTGCCGCGCTCATAACTCAGCCGCGCCTGGATCGTGTCGAGAAGACGCCACGAGCCTCGTCCAGTCGGATCGGCATGACGCTTGGTCTGCTGCACGCAAATGAAGCTCGGCAGATTCGCGGTGTAGGACAGCGCGCGGTTGCGGGCGCGCTCGAGCAACTCGTCCTGACCCGCCACATTGAGCGGCGGCGGCAGCGGGATCTGCTTCTCCGGCTCCGGAATCGACGTGGCCGCGGCCAGCGACGGCGGCGCCTTCTGACGCGTCTCGGACGCCTTGGCGAGCGCCGCGAGCACGCCATCGGTGGCGCCTGCTTTCTTGAACGAGCGGCGCAGCGGTTCGGTCAGCCGGAAATCGACGCCGCGCTTCTGCACCTGTTCGATGATGTTCGCTTCCCCGATCGTCTGGATGTAGCGCAGTTGCAGGTAGAGCTGGTCTTCGGTGAACGGAGGACCAACGGTCTCCTTCGGCAGTTCCTGCGCCAGCAGAGACAACGCCGCCACCGCAGCGAGCAGGGTAAGGAACCTCATTCTCTCTATTCTAACACCCCTGTATAATAAGAGTTTCCCCGAGCCATGAACTTCCTGCTCAAACTGCGGCCGCTAAAGCCCTATCTCAAGCGCTATCGGGGCAACTTCGCGCTCGGATTCGCCGTGCTCGCCGCGAACAACCTCATCTACGTGACCATCCCGCTGGTGATGCGCGCCGCCGTCGACACGCTGACGCACTCGCTCACGCGCGAACGCATCGTCTTCTACGCGCTGACGCTGATCGGCGTGGCCCTGGCCAAGGGATTCTGCCAGTTCTGGACGCGCTCGATTCTCATCGGTATCTCCCGCGACATCGAGTACGACCTGCGGAACGACCTGTTCCGCCACCTGACGGCGCTCTCGCTCGGATACTACCAGCGTACGCGCACCGGCGACATCATGGCCCGCGCCACGAACGACCTGAACGCCGTGCGCAACCTGCTCGGACCCGGCATCATGTACACCGCCAACACCGTGATGGTGATGAGCCTGGCGATGGCCATCATGCTGCACTTGAGTTGGCGGCTCAGCGCGCTGGTGCTGCTGCCGATCCCGGTCGTCTCGTTCGCCGTGTATCACTTCGGGCAGCAAATCCACGCGCACTTCGAAAAGATCCAGGCCATGTTCAGCGAGCTGAGCGCCAAGGTGCAGGAGAATCTCTCGGGGATGCGCGTGGTGCGCGCCTACGCGCAGGAAGAGGCCGAGCTGCGGCAGTTCCGCGAGATGAACGTCGAGTACGTGGAGCGCAACCGCAAGCTGATCCGCGTGTGGGGACTCTTCTATCCCGCGCTCGAAGTGCTCATCGGGCTGACCTTCGTCATCATCGTGTGGGCCGGAGGCCGCGAGGTGCTGCAAGGACGCATCACCGTCGGCTCGTACGTGGCGTTCAACGCCTACATGGTGCAACTCACGTGGCCCATGATCGCGCTCGGATGGGTCGTGAACCTCGGCCAGCGCGGCGTGGCGTCGCTCGGACGGCTCTTTCAGATTTTCGACGAGAAGCCGGAGATCGCCGAGCCGGCCGATCCGGCCGCGGTGCAGGACGTCGAGGGCGAGATCGAGTTTCGCGATCTAACTTTTGCTTATGGCAGCAACGGGCAACGCCCGGTGCTGCGCAACATCAACCTGCGCATCCCCGCGGGAAAGACCGTGGCGATCGTCGGGCACACGGGTTCGGGAAAATCCACGCTCGTCAATTTGATCCCGCGATTGCATGAGGCGCCGCCGGGTACGGTCTTCATCGACGGCGTGGATATCCGCCGCTTCCCGCTGGCAACATTGCGGCGGTCCATTGGGTTTGTTCCGCAGGAGACATTCCTGTTCAGCGAGACGCTGCGCGAGAACATCTGCTTCGGGCTCGAGCAACCGGCCGGCGACGAGCAGGTGACTGCCGCCGCGGTGAACGCCGGCCTGCAATCCGACATCGCGGACTTCCCCGCCCAGTACGAGACCATCGTCGGCGAGCGCGGCATCACGCTCTCCGGAGGGCAGAAGCAGCGGACGGCGATTGCTCGCGCGCTGGTGCGCGATCCGCGCATTCTGGTGCTCGACGACGCGCTCTCGAGCGTCGATACCTACACGGAAGAGAAAATCCTGCGGCGGCTGAACGAGGTGATGAAGGGACGATCTGCGATCCTTATCTCGCACCGCGTCTCCACCGTGCAAGGCGCCGACCTGATCGTGGTGCTCGAGAACGGTGAGATTGTCGAGCGCGGCACGCACGCGGAGCTGGTGGAACAGGGCGGCTACTACGCCGGGCTCTACCACAAGCAGTTGCTCGAAGAGGAAATCGAAAGAGACGAATGAGCGATCACCACGAGGAAGAAGTACTCGGCAAGGCCTACGACGCGCGCTTGATGAAGCGCCTGATGGGCTACTTGCGTCCTTACCGGACCATGGTGGTCTTCTCGCTCATCAGCATCTTTCTCTATTCCGGCCTGGCCACGCTCGGACCGTTCTTCACCAAGGTCGCGGTGGACAAGTATTTGAAGCACACCACCGAGCACCCGACATTCATCGATCCCTATCTGAGCGCCGACCCGTTCACCGGCCTCTCGCAGTTGGGCGCGCTTTACTTGCTGGCGCTGCTGCTCGGCTTCTTTCTGCAATACGCGCAGACCTACGTGATGCAGGTGACGGGACAAAAGGTGATGTTCGACCTGCGCATGGAGATTTTCGGCCACTTGCAGCGGCTGCACATGTCGTTCTTCGATCGCAATCCGGTTGGCCGCCTGGTGACACGCGTCACCACCGACGTGAACGTGCTTAACGAGACGTTCACGGCGGGAGTTGTGACCATCTTCGGCGACGTGCTCACGCTGGTCTTCATCGTCATCGTGATGTTGAAGCTGAACGCCGGGCTGGCGCTGGTGAGTTTTGCCGTGCTGCCTCTGATTGCGCTGGTGACTCGCTGGTTCTGCACGCGCGTGCGAGCTTCGTATCGGAAAGTGCGGGCGGCGATCGCACGGATCAACGCCTACCTGCAGGAGCACGTGACGGGCATGACCGTGCTGCAGCTCTTCAACCGCGAGCGCAAGAGCTACGACGAGTTCGAGTCCGTCAATCGCCGGCACATGGAGGCGTTCAAAGACGCGATCTTCGCCCACGCGCTCTTCTATCCGCTGATCGAGATTTTGAGCTCCACCGCCGTGGCGCTCATCCTCTGGTACGGCGGATGGCGCATTCTCGCAGGCGCCACCACGCTCGGCGTCGTGCTGGCCTTCATCCAATATGCGCAGCGATTCTACCGGCCGATCATGGACCTCAGCGAAAAGTACAACGTGTTGCAGGAAGCCATGGCCAGTTCCGAGCGCATCTTCAAGCTGCTCGATACGCCGATCGAAGTGCTCACGCCCGCCGCGCCGGTCGCGGCTGAATCAGCACCGGGCCGGATCGAATTCCGCAACGTCTGGTTCGCTTACAAAGACCCGGAGTGGGTGCTGCAGGACGTGAGCTTCACCGTCGAGCCGGGCCAGACTATCGCCATCGTCGGACACACCGGCGCGGGCAAGACCACCGTCATCAGCTTGCTGCTGCGTTTCTATGATGTGCAGCGCGGCGAGATTCTACTCGACGGCATCGACATCCGGCAAATGGATTTGACCGCGCTGCGCCGTCGCTTCGGAGTCGTGCTGCAGGATCCCTTCCTGTTCTCGGGCACGATCGCGAGCAACATCCGGCTGGGAAGCGCGCATGTGGATATGCAGCAGGTGGAAGAGGCCGCCGAAGAGGTCAACCTGGCTGACTTCGTGCGCTCGCTGCCGGGGCAATTCAAAGAGGAAGTGCGCGAGCGCGGCGCAACGCTCTCCACGGGACAAAAACAGCTCATCAGCTTCGCGCGGGCGCTCGCGCACCAGCCGCAGATCCTGGTGCTCGACGAAGCCACGTCGAGCGTCGACACCGAGACCGAGCACCGCGTGCGCGACGCTCTGAGCAAGATGGTCGAGAGCCGCACGTCGGTGGTGATCGCGCACCGCCTCAGCACGATCCAGAGCGCCGACCGTATCCTGGTATTCCACAAGGGCCGTCTCCGCGAGTCGGGGACGCACCAGGAGCTGCTCGCGGTCCGCGGGATCTATTGGAAGCTGTACCAGCTTCAGTACAAGGACCAGGAAACCGGCTACGCCACCAGCGCGCCCGTCTCCGACGTGTCATAACCTGCCAGGATTTCGAGCTTCCGCCGCAGCGTCGACCGTTGCAGCACATCCAGAAAACTTTTCACCGCGGGGAGATCTGCGGTGCGGCGGCGCATCACCAGATCATAGCGTTCGGTGTTCAGCGGGATGAAGTCGAGTCCAAAGGCCTGCGCGGCGGAACGGGTCGCGAGGCAAACGTCCGCTTGCCGGGCGACGACGCAATAGGCCGCGGCCAGATGGCCGTGGGCCACGCGATCGTAGCCGCGGACTTTTCGCGGATCGATCCCGGCGCGTCCCAACAATTTGTCGAGCAGCGCGCGGCTGCCCGAGCCCGGCTCGCGATTCGCGATCGTCACGTTCTTGCGCGCGAGATGCTCGACCTTGCGGATGCTCTTCGGATTCCCCGGCGCGACGACCAGGCCCTCTTCCCATCGCGCGAAAGTCACGACGGTGACGTCACCGTCGGGAAATTCCTTGCGGATGTAAGGAAGATTGAATTCGCCGGTCTGCGAATCTTCGAGATGCGAGCCGGCGATGTGCACCTTCCCTTCCTTGAGCCAGGCCAGCGCCAGCTTGCTCGACGCCGCCGCGGAAACGATCTCGACTCCGGTGGCACGCTCGACCATGCGGGCCAGCAGCCCGGTTGCGGGATCGCATCCGGCCAGGACCAGCCGCTTCTGCGCGGCGTCTTCTTTGGCTACCACGAGCAGGTCCGCGCGTCCGGCGGTGCGCGCCGCGCGTTTCACCACGCCGTCGGCTTCCGGCATGTAGTAGGGCGAGGCGCTGACCGGCGCGCTCACCCAGCGCGATCCGATCTGGCAGATGCGCACCGGCTGGCCCGGGGGAGGCGGCGTGGCGCTTAGCACCTCCGCGGCGAGGGACTCGGCGGCGGATTGCGACTTTCGGCGGAGGGCAAACAGGTCGTCCACTGCAACTTCGAGCTCGCGCGCCAGCCGCAGGGCGACCTCGGTGTTCGGGACGTAGGCGCCCGACTCCATGGCGTAGATCGTCTGGCGGCTCACGCCGATGCGCCGCGCCAATTCCGACGCGCCGATGCCGCGGTTCTTGCGAATCTCAGCGAGCCGGCTCTCGACTTGTGTCTTCATCAGAAATGAATCTTGGCCACGAACTCAAAGTCGCGCGGGTTGCCGGCGCTGGCGATCGATCCGAAGGCTGCGTTGCCGAAACTGCCGTTCGGATCGGCGAGCGGAGGCGTGTTCGAAACGTTGAACGCTTCGGCGCGAAATTCGAGCTTCAGCCGCTCGGTGATGCGGAAGGTCTTGCCGATCATCAGGTCGGCATTCTGCAATCCGGGCCCGCGCACGGGATTGCGGCTGCTGTTGCCGATTACAAACTGTGGCGCGGCAGAAAATGCGGCGGTATTGAAATATCGCGCCACGCTACGCGTCGCTAGGTCGTTCGGATTGGCGATGCGGGTGGGCCGCTGGATTGCATAGCCGAGGCTCGAGTTGTTGTTCGTAGCCTGCGTCACGGCTACGGCGTCTCCGGTCTGCACGCGCACGAGGCCCGCGATTTGCCATCCTGAAATCTTCCAGACACGCGGGATATCGTATACCCAGCCGAGCGCAAACACCCGCGGTATATCTCCACTTGACACGTCTTTTTCAAGATGGCGGTTATAAGCGTCGGCGGCGCCGGTGTTGTTCAACACCGGCCCGGTGAAGATGGTCTGCGAGAAGACGCTCGAGGCGTCGTCGAGTAATTTCGAATACGTGAACGAAGCGTTGACCGTAAGTCCGTGCGAGAGGCGGCGCTCGAGCTTCGCGGCGAGGGCGTTGTAGCCCGAGTTCCCGACGTTGTCGCGGAACAGCGCCACGGTGGTGAAGCGCGGATACGGCCGCAGCAATTGCTGCTGCGCGATGGTGGCTGCGCCCAGCGACGACGACGCCGGGATCTGGCCGAGGTAAGGATTTGCGACACGCGTCAGAAGCGCCGATCCCATCGACAGGTATTGCGAGGGAAGCTGGTTGCTGTTCCAGTCGGGAATGCCGAGCCGCGTGTTCTTCGATCCCAGGTACGCCAGCTCGACGTTCCAGTTCCTGCCCCAAGTCTTTTGCACGGTGAGATTCCGCTGCTGCGAGTATCCGGAACCGTTGTGGCGGTCGACGCCGAAGACTCCTTGCCCGAGGCCCGAGTTCGGATTCGGAGCGGTCACCTGCACGGTGGGACCTTGGGAGAGCACGAAGGCCGCGTTGACGTTGTCGGGCGACTGCTGGCCCACGGTCTGCACGAACGGGAATTGCGGGATCGTGTACGGCGTGGTGATTCCCGACTGCTCGAAAAAGATCATCCCGTAGCCGGCACGGATCACCCAGCGCTCGCCGACGCGATAGGCCACGCCCACGCGCGGTCCAAAGTCGCAGCATTCGAGGTCGCGCGCGGTGTGCGGAAAGTCGAGCACCTGCGTCGCCAGGTTGAAGACCGCGCCCTGGTTGTTGAGCTCGGTGGAGGGAAAGTTCAGCGTATAGCGCGTGCCGATGTTCACCGTCAGGCGTGGCGATATTTTCCAGTCGTCGCCGGCGAACCCTTCGACGATTTGCGCGCGCGACTGGATTACGTTGCGCTGGATGTCGATGGAAAACGCATTCACCTGGCCGAGCAGCAGCGAGGCGAGCGCGTTTCCGCTTCCCGCGACGCTCGCGCTGTTCGAGCCGGTCGTCGAGAAACCGAACGCGCCGGTCGGATTCGGAGGATTCAGCACGTCGAGCGCTTCCCGCCTGAAGTCCACGCCGAACTTGAGCGTGTGCCGGCCGCGCACCAGCGTGAACGTGTCCGCCAGCTCGAGGATCGAAGTTGTGAACGCCGAGTTCGACGCCGTCGTGGGGCCGATCTGCTGGAATCCCACAACGGTGAAGATCGGCGACACCGAGCTGAACGAATTCGCCGGCAGGCCTGGAGCGGCGACGCCTCCAGATTGGAGCGACGACTGATTCAAGTCGCGGCGGGAATAGCCGGCGCGAAGCTGGTTCAGAGCGTTCGCGGAGAGCGTCCAGTTGTAGTCGCCGGCGAAAGCGTCGCCTCGCGTGATGGCGTGGCCGATCACGCCCGCGGTGAGGCTTCCGCTGCCGTCGGGCAGCGGAGTCACCGGCGTGTCGTCGTCGTGGAAGACGGAGTACCGGGCAAAGATGCGGCGCCGGTCGCCGAAGTTGCGATCGATACGGAAATCGGCCTGGTCCTGATCGTCGGGCTCGGTGGCCGTGCGTACGTAATTGTTCGCCCCGGCGGCGTTGGGAACCGGATAGAGCGCCAGCACCTTTGCCCCGACCGAATCGAAGCGCGTCGCGGGAATCGTATTGCCCGCGAAAGCTGTCCGCGGCGAGGTCAGCGGATCAAAGATGGTCTGCGTGAAGATGCCTTGCCGCTGGTTCAGCGTCGGTACGACGCTGAAACGCGTGATACCCGTGCGCAGGCGCGTCCCCTGCCAGTCGACGAAGAAGAATGTTTTGTTCTTTTGGATCGGGCCGCCCAAGGTCAGTCCATATTGGCTGCGCCGGAATTGAGGGTTCGGCCCCGGCTGGGCGAATAGGTTCCGGGCGTTCAGCGCTTCGTTGCGGAAGAATTCGAAGAGGTCGCCGTGAAGATCGTTCCCGCCGGACTTCCCAATAACCAGCACAGTTCCCCCATTTGACCGGCCGTACTCCGGCGAGTAGGCGTTGATGTTCAGCTTGAACTCCGCCATCCCGTCGACGATCGGGTAGTAGACCACTTGGCCGGGTTCCGGCTGCAGCACGCTCATGCCGTCGTAGATGTACTCGTTCGTGCGCGGGCGCGACCCGTTGATCCGCGGCAGAAACTGTCCGCTTGGCAGAGCCACCCCGGGAGCCAGGGTCACGAGCGGAATGAAGTTGCGTCCGTCGAGGGGCAGCGCGGAGATTTTCTTCTCCTCCACATTCAAGCTCACCTCGGAACTGGCAGTCTGCAGCAAGGGCGCGGCGGCAGTGACCTTTACCGACTCCGTGGCCCGGCCAATCGCCAGAGTGAAATCCAACGACACGCGATCGCCCAGGCGCAGCACGATTCCCGACTGGCGGTGAGTCTGAAAGCCGTCTTTTTCCACGGTGATCACGTACTGACCGGCCGGCAACCCGAGCAAATGATATTCGCCCTGATCGTCGGAGAAGGCGGATGTGCGCGACTGGGTGGCCTGGTCCTGCGCCTCGATCTTGGCTCGGACCACTCGGGCGCGAGAAGGGTCTTCGATGGCGCCGAAGAGCTCCGCGCGGCCGGCCTGGCCCAGAGAGAGGAGCGGCGCAAGCAACAAGAGGAGTAGTTGCCTATACACGACTCTGTCACTTTAGCACGTCATGGCTCCTTGGTCCAGAGCAGCGATATAATGCTGCCAGTGCCCCAAATCCTCATCTCGGCGGGCGAAGCATCCGGGGACAGGTACGCCGCGTGGCTCGTGGAAAAAATCCGCGCGCGCGCGCCCGAGACTCGATTCTTCGGGTGCGCCGGCGAGCATCTCCGCGACGCGGGATGCGAAGGCGTGGTCCGCGCCGAGGACCTCGCCACGGTGGGACTCCGCGAAGTGATCGGCGATATCCCGCGGATCTATGGTGAATTTCGGCGATTGCTGGCCGAGGCCGCGCGGCGCAAGCCCGATCTGGCCGTGCTTGTAGACGCGCCGGACTTCAACTTGCGCGTCGCCGGACGCTTGAAGAAACTCGGCGTGCCGGTCCTGTATCTCGTTGCGCCGCAGGCCTGGGCCTGGCGGCCCTGGCGCACGCGCCAGATCGCGCGCCTCGTCGAGCGGCTCTTCTGCATTTTTCCCTTCGAGGAGCGCTGGTTTCGCGAGCGCGGGGTGAATGCCGAATACATTGGACATCCGCTGGCCGGGCGCGTGCGGCCGAGCCTGACGCGCGCCGAGTTCATCGATCGCTGGAAGCTTCCGCAAGGGCGGCCGCTGGTGGCCCTGCTGCCCGGCAGCCGGCGCCGTGAAATTGCGTTAAATCTTCCCCCGATGCTCGAAGCGGCGAGAAAACTCGACGCCCAGTGTTATATTGTTTCTCAGACGGAAGGATTGGCCGCAGCCACTGAGGTCCCGACGGTAACGGGCGATACATGGAATGCATTGGCCCACGCCGACTCGGCCATCGTGGCCAGCGGAACCGTCACGGTGGAAGCGGCGCTGCTGGGCACGCCGATGGTGGTTGTTTATCGTGTAACGGAACCTACTTGGCGGCTGGGCCGTCTGTTAGTGAGAACGCCGTTCTATAGCATGGTGAACCTGGTAGCGGGCCGGATGGTGGTTCCTGAGCTGATCCAAGACGATTTTGTGCCCGCCCGGGTGGTGGAAGAGACGCGCCGGTTGCTCGGATCCCCAGCCGACCGATCGGCAGTGCGCGAGGGACTCAGCGAAGTGGCCGATAAACTTCGAACCCAAAACGATCCGCTCGATCGCGCCGCCGCAAGAGTCGTTGAGAGATTGGCGACCCCCAGCGCCATGGCAAGGATTTCCGCATGACTCTGCTGCTCGCGGCGCTACTCATTTCGGCCCCGGCATTCGCTCAGGAAGGGCGCGCCATCGCGCGCTTCACGCGCATCCACGTGAGCTCGTACACGCTCGATGTGGAGCTCGTCCCGGCCACACACCACTTGCGCGGCAAGGCTCTGGTCAAGTTTGTTCCCGAGGAAGAAGCGCTCTCGATCAGCTTCGAGCTCAACAACAATCTGAAGCCGTCGAAGGTGGTCGACTCCGCGGGACGGCAATGCTCCGTCGACCGCATCTCGAACGACAACGCCATTCGCGTGAATTTCGATCGGCCCATTCCAAAAGGACAACCGTCCACCGTCACCTTCGAATATGACGGCGCGCTCGCGAGCGGAGACAATCAACCGGTCGAGGGACTGAAGCTTGCGTACGTGGGCGATCCGGTGAGCTATCTTCTTTATCCCGGCCGCTGGTTCCCCGTTTCGGGATATCAGGTGGACCGCTTCACGGCGGAATTGCATATCACCGTCCCGACAGGCTATCGCGTAGTCGCGCCCGGACGGAGCCTCGGAGCGCCGAAGCCTTATGTCGAGCCTGTCGCGACTCCCGCGCCCGCTCCGGCAGGACGGGGCGCGGCACGACAGCCGGCGGCAACTCCTCCACCCGCCACCGCTGCGTCGGGCAACCGGATGACGTTCAACTTCACCGCCGACCGTGCTTCGTTCCCTGGCAGCATCGCGGTGATGAAGGAAGAGGCAGCGCACATCACATCCGGCGGGGCCCTCGTGGACGTCTATTTCCGCGATGCCGAGAAGGCGCAGTCGGAAACGTACGGCGAAGCCGCGGGAAAGATTCTGGCCTACTTCACGACGCGCTTCGGACCATCGCCCGCGACATCGCTGTCGCTCGTGGAAATCGAAGCCGGATCGGTGAACGGCTACTCAGCGCCGGGAATCATCTTCCTCTCGCCCGCGGGCATCGGCGGCAAGTTGAATCATCGCTTGCTCGCCCACGAGATCGCCCACCAGTGGTGGCGGAACGTGGTGAGTCCCGAGGCGCGATCGAGCCTTTGGCTCGATGAGGGAGTCGCCGCCTACGGCGAGTTGCTCTATACCGAAGAGCTGGTCGGCAAAGCGGCGGCGGAAGAGCTGGCTCGCGACTTGGCCGTCTCCGTTATGGCCAACGACTCGACGCCGATTTCGCGGTCCGGCAGCCTGGAAGAATTTTCGCCCGAGTACGATGCCGTGGTCATCAAGAAGGGCGCCCTGGTGATGCACATGCTCCGCTGGGTCATCGGCGACGACCCATTTTTCAAGACGCTTCGCGAGTTCCCATCGCAGGTGGCGACGAAGCCGGCCACTACCGACCAGTTCCGCCAGGCCTTCGAACGCAACTCGGGCCAGAAGCTCGACGGATTCTTCCTGCAGTGGACCGAAGCGACCGGCGCGCCGGAGTTCAAATCCGAATTCCAGGTCTTCCGCACCAAGAAGGGCTTCAAGATTGTGGGCAAAATCCGCCAGGACCTCGATACCTTCCGAATGCCGGTTGAGATTCGCGTGGAGACGGACGGAAATCCCGAGGTGCAGAAGATCGATGTGGTCGGCACCGCGTCGGACTTCAGCGTCGACACTTTTGGGCGCCCGCGCAAGGTGACCATCGATCCGGACAACCATGTTCTCAAGAGCTCGCCGTCCATGAAGGTGAAGGTGGCCATCGCTCGCGGCCTGCAATTCTCCGAGGCCGGCGAATATGAGAGTGCGCTGAAGGAATATCAGAAGGCCCTCGATCTGAACAAGAACAGCTCGCTGGCGCATTTCCGCATCGGCGAAGTGTTCTTCAATCAGGGTAACTACCAGTCGGCCGCGAACGCTTTCCGCGAATCGCTCAACGGCGACCGCGATCCTTCGTGGACCGAGGTTTGGGATCACATCAACCTGGGCAAGATCTACGACGTCACCGGACAGCGGGAACGGGCCGTCAACGAGTACACCATGGCCTCGCGTGCGCGCGATAACACGCAGGGCGCGCAGGACGAAGCGCAGAAGTATCTGAAAGAGCCGTATCGCCGCGAGAAAAAGGACTAGAGGCGGCGCATCTCCAGCACCCGCATCGTTTCTCCGATCCCAAAAAGCAGGTCTTTAAGCAGCGGAGCGTCGCTCTGGAAGGGCGCGAAGTGGTCCTGCTCTCCGAGACGCATCAGGTAACGTCCTTGCGTTTCGAAGCGCGTCTCTACGAGACCCGCTTCCCTGCCCGCCGCGGCCAGCAGATCGAAATCCACGTGCGCGGTGATGTCGCGCTCGCCGGGTTCGGCAAAGACGTCCGCAGAGGCGGTGTGGCGGCGATAGGTCATCAGCGTTCCGCTCGGGAACCGCTCGATCTCGCGTCCGCGGTATCCGTAATCCACGGTCACGACGTAGCCGCGATCGAGCGCGTCGCCGAATCGCCGCATCCACTGTGCCGCGTCCGGGCAGTGCTCCTTCACCGGCGCGCCACCCGACCAGCCGAGTTCTCCTGACTTCTCGCCGACGAAGATCTCGCCGTCCTTGCCGAAGACAGAGACGGGCAGCGCGTCGAAGAATTCGTTCGAGAAAATGCAGCCGGTAAATTTCGCAATGGGAAACGGGTCGCCGTACTCAACGGCAACATAGCGCAGGCGGGGCGCCGCCGCCTGGAGCGCTCGTCCAAAGTCGCCACGCCCCGGACCCATCTCGAGGACGGTGAAATCCTCGACGCCAAGTTCCCGGCGCATCTCGTCGAAGCGACGCGCCAGCAGGCGGGCCAAGAGCGATCCTAGTTGCGAGCTCGTGTAGTAGTCGCCTTCGCGGCCGAAACGGTTCTTTCCGGAAGTGTAGTAGCCCCATTGCGGATGATAGAGGCAGAGCTCCATGTAGCGCCGGAACGGCATGGGACCGCGGGCGCGAATCTCGCCGAGGATTTCATCCAACAGGCGAGGCATCACCCGATTCTCTGCGGATTCTTGGTGAACATCTCGATGATGTAGTCGTGCAGGCAGTCGTAGAGCTGGCGCTGGAAGGTCCACGTAAATTGAGGATGGTCGAGGTCGCGCGGATGCATCTGGTAATAGTAGGTGTGCAGGCCGAGCGTCTTGTTCTGAAAGTCGATGATGATCTCAACGCCCTCCGCGCCGAAGGGCCGGGCATCGAAGGTGAAGAGCGGGTGCTCGTAGCGAGCCAGCTCTTCCTTCACTTTACGGACGTTTTCTGATGAGTTCATGCCAGGCGCTTTCGAAGATCCTCTGGGCGGACTCTTCGTAAAGGACGAAGATCACCCGCTCGAGCGAAGTCTGCTCGTGCATGTGCTCGTGCACCGCGGCCAGCATGGCCGAAGCGCACTCCTCCATGTCGAGGCCGCCGAATCCGCTGCCGATCGCGGGAAAGGCGACGCTCGTCAGTCCCTTTTCGCGCGCCAGCTTCAGCGAGTTCTTCGTGGCGTGGTGGCAGTTGTCGCGGCTGACTCCGCCGCCCATGTGCATGCCCGCGGCGTGGATGACGAAACGGGCCGGCAGATTGCCGCCGCCGGAAATTGTCGCGTGGCCGAGCCGGATGGGTCCCAGATGGTCGCACTCCTCCTGAATCGACGGGCCGCCGACGCGGCGGATGGCTCCTGCGACTCCCGCTCCCAGCAGCAAGTCGGTGTTCGCGGCGTTCACGATCGCATCCACCTGCGCGCGGGTTATGTCGCCGGTCTCGAACGTGACTTGCATTCTATGAGGCTAACACAGGCAGGCAACGACACCGAATACCAGGAAGAAACCTCCATATCCGGAGTACTCGAGGTCGAGCGCGCGGCTCTGAAGACTCGAGAGCATGATCCCGGTCACGACGAAGAACGCCTGCACGACCGCGCACGAGGCAAAGAGGGCGACTCTCCGCCACGCCAGCACGATGCTCAACAGCGCTCCGAGTCCGGCCAGGACAAATCCTGCGTAGGGAATGATGTCGTTAAACCGGCTGAGACGGTTAGCGCCCTCGAGCGGCGCAAATCCGGCCGGATCGTAGAAGTAAAACGGCAACGTGACGGCCAGGAATACCGCGGTTGACACTCCCAGATCGCGAATCGCCCGTCGCATTCCAAAGTGTTGCTGCAAGTAGCCGAACGCTAGAGGCGCAAGCAGCAGGAAATTGGGCCTGGATGACAGCGCCAGTCCGAACAAAATCGCGCCGCCGATTCCATTGCGCGTCATCCACCACAGCGCGATGAATACGTAGATCCCGTTTACGAGGGCATCAGCGCCGGTGACGACCTGTTGCATCACCATCGGGCAAAGAATGCCCACGGCCCAAAGAGCAGGAAGCCCGCGACGGTATCCAAAGGTTTTTCCGAAGACCAAAAAGAACAGCCCGATCCAGAACAAGCCCTGGTACGCGCTGTTTCCGAGCAGCACGAAGGGCGTGGCCAGGAACAGCGAGCCCGGCAATGCATGCATCAGATTTCCGAGGTAGGTCTTCGCGTAATAAGGATAGCGGCCGTGCAGCATTTCGCGCACCGCCGCGTTGTAGGCATCGTCGGCGTCGCTGCCCGCGCCGAGCGCCCCGGACTTGGCGAGAGGATAGAGAATCGCGAAGGCCAGCACGACGAGGGCAAAAGTGCAGAGCGTCAGATAGCGGGCATCTTCCTCCGCCGGTTCCCACTCGCGAGCCAGGAACAGGACCGCCGGAACAGCCGCTGCGTACACGACCAACCCGACGATCCCGAAATACTTTTGCACCTGCGCCAGGGACGGAACGACGAGGCAAACGGCCATGCCCAGCCGCGCCCAGGGAGATGAAAACCTCAGCGGTCCTCCGACTCTCCCCACTGCACGCGAAGGGCGGTGGTCCGCAGCATCTTTCGCTTGGCGCCGTCGCTCAAGGGCAGCGTCAGGAAATCGCGCAGATTCTGGCCCATCCCCGGGACCAGAGGGCCGGGCCAGTCGGAACCGAACATGGTCTTGTCGGCCATTTCCTCGAGGCGCGGGAAATAGGAGAGCAGGCTCTTCGGAGGGATGCTCGATACTTCCAAGAAGACGTTCGGGTGACGACGCACGATGAAGACGGCGTTGTTCATCCACAGCGGACGCCCGCCGTGCGCCACGATGATCTTCATCTTCGGAAAATCTACCGCTACGTCGTCGAGAAAGAGCGGATCACCGTAGCGATTCCTCGCGCCTTCGAAGATCGATGTTCCGGTGTGGAACATGACCGGAGTGCCGGTCTCTTCCGCCACGCGGTAGATATCGGCCAGGCCGGTCAGCCCATCCTGGTAGGCGTGGGGAAACATGAGTTGGTGCGGCGGATGAATCTTGATGAGCCGGATGCCCATGTCGATGATGCGACGCGTGTCGCCGGCGGGATCCTTCGAGCGGCGCGGATCGACCGATCCGCACGGAAGCAGACGCTTGGGCGCGTGCCGCGTGTACTGGATCACCCACTCGTTGACGTCCTCGGTGAAGCCGATGATGTCGGGCGCGACGTAGTTGATCGCCGTGAGGCGCTCGATGCCCTCCGCGTCCATGTGTTTCAGCAACGCAGCGGGCGAGTCCATGAGCTCGAGCAGAAAATCGAATTCCGGCCGGCGGCGGCGCATCACCTGCAGCGTCTTCGGATTCATCATCCGGATCGGCGCGATGTGCACGTGGCAGTCGATGACTCCGTAATCAGGCATGCGAGTTCCAGGCTTTCCGCACCGCACGCTTCACAAAGACGCGGGCAATGTCCCGGCGATAGTCCGGCGTGGAAGACGAGGTCGTCAGCGGCTTCATGGCGCGCCCGGCCAGATCGGCGAGTTCTTCCAACAGATCATCGCGCAACTTTACGCCTTCGAGAGCCTTCGCCGCTCCGGGCACGAGCAGCGGACGCGGATTGAGCGCCGTGATCGCCACGTCGCCGCGCTGGCAGACGCCGTCCGGCGTGATTTCAAGCGCCACGGCAACTCCCGCCAGCGGATAATCGATCGAATCGCGCAACCGGAACTTCAGGTACGCGCCGGACATCCCGGTCGAGGCGGTCGGAACAAAGACGCGCGTCAGCATCTCATCGCCGGCGATGTTGAGGGCCGCCATGCCGTCGCCGGTGTAGAGCTGCGCGAGCGGAATGCGGCGGGCTCCGCGCGGCGAGAGAATCTCGACCTCCGCGCCGAGCACCAGTAGGGCCGGCGCCGTGTCACCCGAGAAGACCGCCCAACAGCGTTTGCCGCCGGGCGCGACGTGGCAGACTTGGCCGTCCTTCTTCAGACACCCGCCGCAGGATCGCCGCCAGAACTGCGACTGGTTGTACCAGAGGCATCGCGTGTCGAGGCACAGGTTGCCGCCGAGCGTGCCCATCGTGCGCAGGACGGGACTGGCGATCGTTCCTGCCGCCTCAGCCAATACCGGGAACTTCCGCCGCACGAGATCCGATCCCGCGATGCCGGCCACCGTCGCGAGAGCTCCGATTTCAAGGCCCGCTCCGTTGCGGATTCCGTCGAGTCCCGCGAGCGCCTTCAGATCGAGAAGATAGCGCGGGGCGAACAGGCGCTGCCGCATGCTCGGAACAAGATCGGTGCCGCCGGCGATCATGCGAATCTCGCCGCGATATTGATCGAGAAAACCCACGGCCTCCTCGAGCGATTGCGGCCGAAGGACTTGGAAATCCGGCAGCGTCACGACGGCTTCCCTCTTTGCCGGAGCGCGCGCAGGATTTTTTCAGGCGTCATCGGCAGCTCGGTGAGACGCACGCCCACCGCGTCGTAAATAGCGTTGGCGACAGCAGGGATTGCGGCGGCGAGCGATCCCTCGCTCGCCTCCTTTGCACCGAAGGGACCTTCGGGATCGATGCTCTCGACCACGATGGGGATAATCTCGGGCGACGCCGTGTCGACGGAACTCGGCGAGCGATATTCAAGCAGTCCCGGATTCATCAGCCGCCCGTCGCGCCACATCATTTCTTCTTGCATCGCCTGACCGAGGCCCATGGAGACCGAGCCGATGATCTGGCCTTCCACCGTCAGCGGATTCAGCGCTCGCCCGCAATCGTGCGCGGCCCAAATCTTGTGGACGCGGACCTGGCCCGTGTCCTCATCCACACTCACCTCGGCGACTTGCGCGCTATAGCTGTACGCGGGCGACGGGCCGACGCCCGCGCCCTTGAACTTGCCGCCGCGCGCTTCACTCGGAGGGGCGTAACTACCTTGCGCGGTCAGCGCGCCATGCATCTCGATGGCCGCGTTCAGCGCATCGGTAAAGCTCATGGACTTGCCGTTCGCGCTCAGGCGTTCGTTTCGGCACTCGATTTCCTCCACCGGAACGGACATCCGCACGGCGACCGCCGCCACGATCTGCCGTTTCAGATCGCGCGCGGCGTTCAGCGCGGCGTTGCCGCACATGAACGTCACGCGGCTCGAGTAGCTGCCGAGATCGACGGGCGTCGTTCCGGTATCGGCGGTCACGAGCCGCACGCGGTTGATGCTCACCGAGAGTTCTTCGGCCACGATCTGCACCTGGACGATGTCCGACCCTTGCCCGATGTCCGACGCGCCGGAGTAAATTGTGATGGCGCCGTCGCGATCGGCCTTCAGCGTCACCGAGGAATGCGGCATGTCTGACCGGTTGATGGGATTCGCTGCGCCGCTCACGTAATGGCTCCCGGCCATGCCCAAGCCGCGCCCGCGCGGCATCTTGCCTTTGCGCTCGCGCCACTTCGATGCGGCGATCACTTTTTCGATGCACTCGGGATATCCATAGCTCGTGACGCGCAGGCCGTTCACCGTCACGCACGGCGCTGTGAGCTTGTTGCGGAGACGCAACTCGGCCGGATCGATCGCCAGGACGCGCGCAATCATGTCCATTTGCGACTCGAAGGCGAAGCGCATGTTCACCGTGCCGTGCCCGCGCATCGCGCCGCAGGAGGGCTTGTTGGTCAGCACACGGTATCCGTCGTAGCGCATGTTCGGGATGTCGTACATCGCGCCGAGAAGATTGCCGGAGTAAAGAATCGTCGCCGGACCGTATCCGCAAAATGCGCCGCCGTCCTGAATCGTGCGCGCCTCAACGGCCAAAATCTTGCCGTCGCGCGTGAAGCCGGTCTTCAGATCGATCAACTGCAGCGGGCGTCCGCGATGGGTGAAGAATACTTCCTCCCGCGTGTAGATGATCCTCACTGGCAGTCCGGCCTTCTTCGCCAGCATCGCGGCGATCACTTCCTGCGGCGTGACTTCGCTCTTGGCGCCAAATCCTCCGCCGAGCGCCGGCTTGATCACGCGGATGGCGCTCTCCGGCATCTCGAGAACCTTGGCCAGCGTGCGCTGCAGGTAATACGGCACCTGCGTCGACGACCACACGGTCATGCCGCCATCGATTTGCGGGACGGCCAGCGTGGCGTGCGGCTCCATCGCCGCGTGCGTTACTTCGGGGCAACGGAAGCGATCCTGTCGCACCAGATCGCACGCCGCGAATGCTGAATCGACGTCGCCGAAGTTGTGCTGATAATGCTTTTCGATGTTGTTCGGACGCTCCTCGTGGATCCAGTCCGTCTGCGCCGTCATCGACGCCTCAGGATCGGTGTAGCTGGGGAGCGCGTCGTACTCCACTTCGATCAGATCGAGGGCCTGCTCGGCGATAGCTTCCGTATCGGCGGCGACAGCGGCCACGTTGTCTCCTACGTAGCGGACCTTGCCCACGGCCAGCGCGTTTTCATCGTGCCCCACCGGCAGGATGCCGTAGCGATTCGGAAAGTCCGCGCCCACGGCGACGGCGCGCACGCCGGGCAGCGCCGCGGCGCGCGCCGTATCGAGCCGCCGGATGCGCGCGTGCGGCACGGTGCTGTGCAGCACCTTGCCGTAGAGCATGCCCGGCGCAACCATGTCGGCCGTGTATTGCGCGACGCCCGAGACGCGCGCCTTGCCGTCGAACATCGGAGTGCGTTTGCCGATGGCCGTAAATTCAGGCATGCGCGACCTCCCGCACGGCGATGGCGGCGCGCTTCACGGCGCGGCAAATCTGCATGTAGCCCGTGCACCGGCAGATGTTTCCGGAAATCGATTCACGAACCTGCGCGTCGGTCGGTTCTTCTTGCACCGCCAGCAGTGCGCGAAGCGACAGGATCATGCCCGGCGTGCAGAATCCGCACTGCGCGCCGCCTTCCTCGACGAAAGCGCGCTGCAAGGCGTCGAGCTCTCCTTGCGTCGCCAGGCTCTCGATGGTCTCGATCTTGGCTTGCCGGCAGCTCACCGGCAGAAGCACGCAGGAGAGCATCGGCACGCCGTCGACGAGCACGGTGCAGGAGCCGCAACTGGAATCGTCGCAACTGCACTTGGTTCCGGTAAGGCGCAGGTCTTCGCGCAGCACTTCGAGCAGCGTTCGATTGGGATACACGGCCAGGGCGTGCGCGCGGCCGTTCAAATGCCGCTGGCAAAGTTCCTTCTTCTTGAATCGGCACCATTCTCTCACACTGCGTTGTTCTGGGTATGGTAGGCTTTTCGCCATGCGCCGAATCCTTTTTCTGCTTTGCTTTTGTCTCCCGTCTCTCTTTGCCGCCGACAAGTACACGGTCGACTGGAAGTCGCTCGAAGCCGAGATTCTGGAGCACTACTCGAATCTCATTCGTCTCGACACCAGCAATCCGCCGGGCAACGAGACCAAGGCGGCGGAGTACCTCAAGAAGGTGCTCGACCGCGAAGGCATCCCCGCGCAGATCTACGAAATGGAACCGGGACGCGGCAATGTGCTGGCGCGCCTCAAGGGCAACGGCTCGAAGAAGCCGATCCTGCTCATGGGACACCTCGACGTCGTCGGCGTGCAGAAAGAAAAGTGGACGGTCGATCCGTTCGCCGCCGTGCGCAAAGACGGCTTCGTCTACGGCCGTGGCTCGATCGACGACAAGGACAAGGTCACCAGCGTCCTGATGGTCGCGCTGCTGCTGAAGCGGATGAAGATTCCGCTCGACCGCGACGTCATCATCCTCGGCGAGGCGGGCGAGGAGGGAACGTCGAGCGTGGGCATCGGATTCATGGTCGCCCAGCACTGGGACGAAATCGCCTGCGAGTACGCCGTCACCGAGGGCGGCGGGATGTCGTCGCGCGACGGCAAGGTACGAACAGTGGAGATCGCCACGACGGAAAAAGTTCCTCGTGGCATGCGGCTCGTTGCGCACGGGATGGCCGGACATGGCTCGCGCCCGCGCCTCGACAACGCCATTGCGCATCTCTCGCGCGCCATCTGGAAAGTCGCCGCGAACCAACCTCCCATGCGTCTGAACGACACGACTCGCGCTTACTTCGAACGCTTGGCGACGATCAGCGCTCCTGAAGACGCGACTCGCTACAACCACCTGACCGACCCCAAGTTCTCGCAATCCGTGCAGGACTACATGCTCGAGCACGAGGCCTCGCACTATTCGATGCTACGGACGTCCGTGGTTCCCACCATCATCAAGGGCGGCTTCCGCTCGAACGTGATTCCGTCCGAGGCCGAAGCGACGCTCGACGTCCGCGCATTGCCGGACGAGAACATACCGAAGCTGATCGAGTGGATGAAGAACCTCATCGACGACCCGGCGGTCGAGATCGTTCAGACGCGATCGGGCGGCCGCGAGCCCGGCGCGCCGTCGCGGATCGACAGCGAAATGTTCAAGTCCTTCGAAGCGACGCAAAAGGAGATGTTCCCAGGAGCGGTCACACTGCCCGCGATGCTCACCGGCGCGACCGACAACGCGCAGCTTCGCGCCAAAGGCGTGCAAGCCTACGGATTCGGTCCGATCGTGGATGAAAAAGACACTGTGGCCGGAGGCGGCGCGCACGGCGACGACGAACGGCTGCGGGAAACCTCGCTCTACAAGGAAGTGGAGTTTCTGTGGCGCAGCATCATCCGCGTGGTGGCGCCCAACTAATGATGCCCGTGATACTTTTCGCCCGCGTCGATGCGCACTGTTAACTGATTTTCTTTCGGAGGCAGCGGGCACGTTGCGTAAGGCGTGAAGGCGCACGGCGGATTGTAGGCCTTGTTGAAGTCGAGAACCACGTGCCCGTCCTTGGGCATCTCGGAATAAAGGAAGCGGCCCGCCGGATAAGTTTCCTTGCCGCTCGTCCCGTCCTTGATGATGTAGAAAAGCTCCTTGGCGTCCGGTTCTTCGAGAATCGGAACCAGCTTGTACTCCTTGCCGGCCAGAGTGAAAACGGCGTAGCCGGGACTGGGACTGTTTTCGATCTCGCCTAAGACGTTCGGCACCGGCACGATTTTCTGGTGAGACACGAATTTCGCAGTGACGCGAAATTCTTCTTTCACCGGATACCAGTCGAGGCCCTTGAAATCCTTGCGGTACTGGCTCTCTTTGTCCTTTGCGCGGATGGCGTAACGTTTGCCGCGCTTGATGACCATCATGGCGATCCGCCCGTAACGCAGGACCTCGGCGGGGCCGGATTCATCCGACTTCAGCTCGCGTCCGTCGAGCCGCGTCACGCCGTGATGGAACTCGAAGACGCCCGCGTGCGCCGCGATCGATCCCGCGGGGAGAACGATGTCGTTCGATGGATCGGAGCCGAAAGTGTTAGGCCCTTCCTTGAGCCAGAAGAGTCCGGCCAGCGTCAGCCACCCTTCGTCTTTCTGCAGGCCTTTTTCCATCTGCTGGCGCCAGGCCTGCACGGAAGCGACGTAGTCGCCGCTTCCCGCCGCGAGCGCGGCCAGGCACAAGACCCAGTCGAAGAGCATGAAGCGATTCTACCCTAAAGATTCAGTTGATGAATCGCGTGGCCAGAGGCGTGGCCAGGAACTTCGCCGCCTCGAGCCCAGTGCGGAGCCTTTCCAGGCAGCGATCGGGCTCCGCTTTCGCGCCCACGGTCTTGAGCACCTGCGCGCAGGAAATCGCCTGGCGCGCGGTGAAGAGCATTTCAACGACCCGCCGGCAGCGAGGCGGAAGGTTAAGCACCGCGGTGTTCAGGGCTCGCCGGCGGTTCCAATCAGCCAGCGCCTCTCGCAGAATCTCGTCCGCCGCGTTTTGAAACCAGCGGCTTTCTTCCTGCCCTGCCGGGCCCACGTGTCGCTGGATCCGGCCCAGGCTCTTGTCTCTCGCCGAATTCAGGAGCCAATGCGGCAGAACCTCGGGATCGTCGCGACACGGCTGAAGTGCCGCCCAGTCCAGAAACACTTCCCCGAAGACCGCCGACGCTTCCTCGCGGGACAAACCAAACAACACCGGGACCGAATAGACCAGGTCCTGATACTTTTCTAGAATCGCCAGCCAGATGGTTTGTTCGGATTCCTGATTCGCGCTCATTGAAGCCTCTCCTCGATTCACTGGTTGCCCGACGCCAGCCACGCGCTGATGGCCTGATAGATATCCAAGCGGCCATGTCCCGCGCCCGGCGCGATCGCCTGCGCATTGGCGACGGCCTGCGCCGCGTTCGATTCGTTCACGCTTCCGCCCAATCCAGAGAGCAGCGCGACGGTGCCCGAGACAAAGGGCGCGCTAAAGGACGTGCCCCAGGTTGCCGCCCAAGCTCCCCACGGATACGTAGTGATGATGCCCTCGCCCGGCGCGCCAACCCACGCCACGTTGGGACCGTAGTTGGAGAAGGAAGAAAGCTGGTCGAAGTTTGACGTGGATGCGACGCCCATCACGGCGCTCTGGTAAGCGGCCGGGTATACGAGCGTGTTCTGGCCGTTGTTGCCCGCCGAAGCCACGCATACCACTCCTTGCCGGCCGGCATTGGTGACGGCGGCGCTCAGTTCCCGGGAATCGTGCGCGATGCTGAAGCTCATGTTGATGACCGTCGCTCCGTTGTGCGTCGCGTAGTGGATGGCTCGGAGCACGTCGGAGAGGTAACCGCTGCCGTCGGCCTTGAAGGCCTTGAGCGGCATGATCGAGGCGGCCGGCGCCACCAGGTGAATTACGCCCGCAACCATCGTCCCATGTCCGAAAGCGGCGTACTCGGGGCGATTCAAATAGGCGGCCGTGGACTGATCGAGCACGGCGGCCGTCGATTGGTTGACAAAGGCCGGCTGCTGGCCGTCGAGCACCGCGGCGGTGGACTGGGCGAGGTCGGCCTTTTCGTCGGCGCCGCCTCCCTGATTGCGCGTGAAATCGTAGCCGGGCACGAGTACCGGCTGCAGCACAGGCTGGCTGGCGTCCACGCCCGTGTCAATCACGGCCACCACACCCGCGCCCTGGGCGTTGAATCCATTTTGTGCATCGGCCAGGCGCACGATTTGCGCCGCCGGCTGCGCCACGTATCCATGAATCACGGAAGCCCCGAAGTAGTTCACGAGCGCGTTGTCGTAGAGAGCGGGCGGCGGCCCCGAGGCAGCGGCCGACTGGCTGACCTTGCCGAGTTGGTCGAGCTCGGCATTCAGGACACCCGGTACCATCCTCAGCAGCGCCAAGTACAGGTTGGGATCGACCGCGACGGACGTCGTCACCAGGAAGAGCTGGCCCGCTGCTCCGTCCAGCCCTACCTGGACGGAGCAGCCGAGGAACGCGCACACGCTCTGTAGCGCATCCGCGCCGAACTGGTCCCGCACAATGAACCGGTTGTCGGCATGACCTTCGAGCGGGGCAAACGCCATCCAGGCGAGGAGGAACATCAAGCATGCGGGATGAGGGGGGCGCAGCTTCATGCTTCCTCCACGCCGGCGGCGTCGGGTAGGTTGAGACAGATCGTCTCATCCGGCCCCAAGCGAAACGACATCATCAGATCACGGGCCTGGCCGGACTGGATGTCCAGCCGGAATTCCCCGAGCGGATTCGTCATAGTTCCGCGCAGCACCTGCGCTCGTTTGCCCAGCAACACGGGGAGGGCTCCTACCGGAACGCCGGACCCGCAGAGAATCTGGCCGGTCAAATGGATCGGCGCGGCGACGTCGATCCTCTCCAGGCAAATGTCCACCACGTGCGGGGAAGCGTCATAGAGAAGTTGTCGCACGTTGGTTGGGGTCCACAGGCCGCGGAAGCCGGCGGCGTGGCGCTGGATGGCGCTGTCGAACGTCAAACGGGCGAAGACGGCGTTATCGAAAGGAACCTCGTTGCCGGCAATCGCCGCAAGCGTCGATTTCACCAGGCACACCGCGCCTTCGGGCGGACGGAACAGCACGCTGTTGCGGGCAATCGTCCAGACCTGTCGCAAGAACGCCTCCGACTGTGAACAGGGCTCGCATCCGAACCGCAGATGGTCCGCCATTTCGGCGCCGCGTTCGGCAGGGATCAGGCCCCGCGCGTAATCGGTCCATTCTTCAAGAGGATAATGGTCCACGGCTTCCCCCTTGTACTTCGACGGCCCAGGAAGCACGTCGGATGCCACGAGACATCGAGAGAAACCAGAGCTAACCAAAACAAATCATTGGTGGTTGCAGATCAGGCCCGTGGCGGATTCGCGCAACGTCTTGCGCGCGTGCATTCTTCTGCGCGCAAGACGTTGGCGTTTCGAATTTACCCTATCCGACCTTCTGCTTGATGATCGCCGCGATTCCGCGCATCCGTTCCGCGTCGGACTGCGACTTCGCCCCGGCGGCATCCTTGCCGAGACTCGCGCCGAGCGCCTTGAGCTTGGCGGCTTCCTTCTTGTCGGAAGGCGTCGCTTCGACCTTGGTGATCGCCGCGTGGATCGCCGCAATCCGGTCGGCGGCGAGCGAGTTTCCTCGCGACAGTTGGTCGAGATACGCGCGAGCCACCACGTAGCTCGACGGCCAGGTGATCTTCGGCTGGTTCTGCACGTTGAGCTCGTCGAAGTGCACGAGCTTGGCGGCATCAATTTCGTTTTGCGTAATGTATTTGTTCGGCACGAGCTTCAGCACGTCCACGCCGCGCGCAATCTCCGAACCGTAGATGTAGCCGTTGTACCAATAGGTGGACCACTGGCCGCCCATGCCGCGCTTCGAATCGTCCACCGGCCCGCGATCGAAGAAGGCGACCTCGACCGGATGCGACGCCTCGGTGAAATCGACAACCGAGATGCCCCCCTGATACCAGGACTGCACCATGATGTCGCGCCCGGGGATCGGGATCAGCGACCCGTTGTGGGCCACGCAATT
>CAZRND010000002.1:0-43155 GCA_964601345.1 uncultured Acidobacteriota bacterium
TGGAACCTGGTGTTCATGCAATTCGATCGCGATGCGTCGGGAAAAATGTCTCCCCTGCCGAAGCCCTCGATCGATACGGGCATGGGTCTCGAGCGCATGGCTACGGTCCTGCAAGGCAAGCTCTCGAATTTTGAGACCGATCTGTTGCGTCCGCTGATCGAGGATGCCGCCGGCCTCTGCGGCAAGACCTATGGCGAGAATGCCGCGAATGACGTGAGCTTGCGCATTCTCGCGGATCATGCGCGAGCCGCAAGCTTCCTGGTGAACGATGGCGTGCTGCCCGCAAACGAAGGACGCGGCTACGTGCTGCGCAAGATCCTGCGGCGGGCGATCCGGCACGGGCGCATGCTGGGCCTCGAGCATCCGTTTCTCTACGAGCTGACCGGCAAGGCTGCCGAGTTGATGCGCGTCGCGTACCCCGAGTTGATCGAAAGCGCGCCGCGCGTGGCCCGCGTGGTAAAAGACGAGGAGCAGCGCTTCGGCCACTCCCTGGCGCTTGCTTTGCGGGAGTTCGAGAAGGTAGCGGAGGAATCCGCCGCCAGCCGCACCTTGCCGGGCGAAAAGGTTTTCCATCTCTACGACACCTTCGGACTCGGACTCGACCTGATGCAGGAGATCGCGAGAGAGCGGGGCTTCGCAATCGACGAACCTGGCTTCGAGGCCGAGATGGAGAAGCAGCGCACACGGGCGCGCGCCAGTTGGAAAGGCGCCGAGAAGGCCACCGCGATTCCGGCATTCCGTGAGTTGCTCGGCCAGCACCCTACGAAGTTTGAAGGTTACGATCACCTCACTTCCTCCGACTGCCGGGTCGTCGCAATTCTGAGAGGCGATCAACGCCTGACGGAATTGAAGGCTGGCGAACGCGCCGAAGTCGTGCTGGACCATACGCCGTTCTACGCTGAGTCGGGCGGCCAGGTAGGTGATACGGGCGTCTTGCTGCACAATGGCGAGCGCGTCGGCCGAGTCGAGGATACTTATGCGCCGATCAAGGGCTTGACCGCGCACAAAGTCCTGGCGGAGGAGACGTTGCGCGTCGACGATCGCCTGACCGCGCAGGTGGATACGCCGGTCCGGCGGTCCACGATTCGCAATCACACCGCCACGCATCTGATGCACGCGGCTCTCAGGCGCGTGCTCGGTACGCATGTGAAGCAAGCGGGGTCGGTGGTCGATCCGTCCCGGCTGCGCTTCGACTTCACGCACTATACGGGTCTAGATGCGAGCGAGATTGCCGAGATCGAACGGCTGGTCAACGAGCAGATCCTGCTCAACACGCAAGTCCGCACCGAGGTCATGGACCTCGACGCCGCCCTAGAGACGGGCGCCATGGCGCTGTTTGGAGAAAAGTACGGGGAACGGGTGCGCGTGGTTCAGGTTCCGGACTTCTCGACTGAGCTGTGCGGCGGAACCCACGTCAGCCGCACCGGCGACATCGGCGTCTTCAAGGTGCTCGCGGAATCGAGCATCTCGGCGGGCGTCCGGCGCATTGAAGCGATTACCGGCGAAGCCGCGCTGCGTCAGTACCAGGAATCCGTGGCGCGCATCGAACGCGTGAAAGATCTCGTCAAGGCCGGCGAGCCCGACGTGGTCGAGGCCGTCGAGCGCATGGCCGCGCATCAGCGCGAGCTGGAGAAGCAGAATGAGCAGTTGCGAATGCGGCTAGCGCATGCGCGGATCGGCGAGCTGGTGGAAAAAGTGCGGCCGGTGAAGAACGTGCCCGTGCTGTCGGCTCGCGTCGATTCGCTCGATCGCGGGCAGATGCGCAACCTCGTGGACGCCCTACGGAACAAGATGGGCAGCGGCGTCATCGTCATCGGGGCGGACTCAGAAGGCGACAAGGTGGCATTGGTCGCGGCCGTCTCGAAAGACCTACATCCGCGCCTGCACGCCGGCAAGATCATCAAAGCGGTCGCGGAGAAGATGGGAGGCACCGGCGGCGGGCGGCCCGACTTGGCCGAAGCCGGCGGCAAGGACCCGTCAAAACTCGACGCAGGGCTCGGTCAAGTGCCTGACATCGTCCAGGCAATGCTGGAATAAGCATTGCTTGCTCCGGCACCAGGAACAAAAAGGAAGTGCCTTGTTTTCATCACCGACATGTTATAATCGCACTACTTTGAAGCAACTGACGCTTCTTGTCGGGCTCGTGTGTTTCTGTGCCCCGATCCTCTCCGGGCAGTTGGCGTGGTATGTCGATGAGAACGGTCGAAAAGTCTACGTAAACGCCCCTCCGAAACCTGACACGGTCACGGACGCCACTAAACAGAAGCCTTCGAAGCGCTACAGCGTGCTGGTAAAGAACGGCAAGACCATTCCTGCACCCGCGGCTGATCCGGCGCCGATAACTCCGCAGGCGGCGCCCGTTCCCATCGATTCCCTCATCAAACAGACCGCCGACCGGCACGCCGTCGATCCCGACCTGGTGCGAGCCATGGTCCAGGTGGAATCGAATTTCAATCCGCACGCGGTCTCGAACAAGGGCGCTCGAGGGCTGATGCAGTTGATCCCCTCCACGGCAAAGGAACTAGGCGTCGGAAACAGCTTCAACCCCCAGGAGAACCTGGACGGCGGTGTGCGCTATCTCAAGCAGATGATGGGCATTTTTGGAGGAGATCTCAACCGTTCGCTCGCGGCGTATAACGCCGGCGCGGGGGCCGTGACACGACACGGCGGAGTTCCTCCTTATCGGGAGACGCAGAACTACGTGAAGAAGATCAGCGACCTGTACGGTCCGCTAGCGAAGGGCACGCTCGGCAATCGTTTGGGCATCGTCAAGTATGTGGATGAGAATGGGAGAATGCACTTCACGAATGTCCCCTAGGACACATAGCCGCGCGCTCGCAAGCGCATTAGCGGCAGTGTCCGCCATTCTCCTGCTCTGCCCCGCCGCGATTCACGGCAAACCTACCGCTGTTCAGAAAAAGCAACAAGCCCGAGAAACTTTCGACCGCGCCGAGGCGGCGCGGACAGCCCTCGATGCGAAGCCTGCGGAAGATCGCAAATTGTCCGAATACCTGGCAGCGCTACGAGCTTACCAGTCGGTAGTCCGGCTCGCGCCCACGATCAAACAGGCGCCGGAAAGCCTGTTCCATGCCGCGCAGTTGAATCAGGAGATCGCCCAACAGTTCCCGAGCGACAAGAAAGCCGCCGAGTATCGCGCCGAGGCTCGCAGGCTGTACCAGTTTCTGAACAAGGAATATCCGACCAACCGCTTCCTCGTGCAGGCCAAGAAGGCGATGGATGATCTGGACAAGAACATCCCGCCGGAGAAACCCGCAGTGGCGAAAGTCGTCGAGAACGTGCCCGTCGAGAAAACTTCGGACGAGACGCCGGCGACCTCCTCCGTCAGCGGGGGATCCGCCGCCAGCCGCGGGAAGCTGGTGCAGGTTTCGAATTTGCGTCAGTGGTCCACGGCCAACTACACGCGCGTCGTCATCGACCTGGAAGACGAAGTGAAATTCGAAGCGGGACGCATTTCCAATCCTGACCGGATCTACTTCGACTTGCACAACACGCACCTTGCGTCCTCGATGAACAAGAGCCTCGACGTAGAGGATGGATTGCTCAAGAAAGTCCGCCTGGGTCTGAATCGGTTGGGAACCACGCGCGTGGTTCTGGAGATCGGCCAGATCGGCACGTATTCGGCGTTTCTGCTGCCGAACCCCTATCGCCTGGTGATCGATATTCAGGGCGCAGGCAAACCCGCGCCGCCGAAGACGGAAGTCGAAGCCAAGCTGCAACCGCCGCCGGCTCCAAGGACAGAGCCCGAGGCTCCGAAGGCTGTCAAGGAACGTCCTCCGCTCTTCGCCGTTCGCCCGCGTGAGACGCCGAAAGAAACTTCCAGCGCGCCACCTCAGGAAGAATCGAAGAGTCCGGCCCCGGAAGAAGTACCGATTACGAAAGGACCCACTTCGAAGCCGGTCTTCGATTCGGTGACGCCCGCGGCGACATCCAGTACGCCGGTTACTCCGCCGCGACCGGCGCGGGACGGGCACCGCTCGCTGACCCGCGCCTTGGGACTCAAGATCGCCCGCATTGTGATTGATCCCGGCCACGGCGGACACGACACAGGAACGATCGGGCCCTCCGGATTCGCCGAGAAGGAGTTGGTGCTGGATGTGGCCAAGCGCTTGGGCGCGCTCGTCGAAGAGCGGCTGGGCAGCGAGGTCGTCTACACCCGCGACGACGATACCTTCATTCCGCTCGAGAATAGGACCGCCGTCGCAAACCAGAAGCAGGCTGACCTGTTTGTTTCCGTCCACGCCAATGCCAGCCGCGATTCCCGGGCGCGCGGCGTGGAAACCTACTACCTGAGCTTCACCACCGCGCCGGACGCTCTGGAAGTGGCCGCTCGTGAAAACGCCGTCTCGGAAAAGTCCATCCACGAGCTTCAGGACCTGGTGAAGAAGATTACCCTGCACGAGAAAGTCGACGAATCCCGTGAATTTGCCGCGGAAGTGCAAAAGCAGCTCTACACCGGCATTTCCAAGGGCAACGCCGGAGTGCGTAATCGCGGCGTCCGCAAGGCTCCCTTCATCGTGTTGATCGGCGCCAACATGCCCTCGATCCTCGCGGAGATCAGTTTCGTCAGCAATCCGCAGGACGAGCGCCTCTTGAAGAAAGCCGAGTATCGCCAAAAGGTGGCGGAATCCCTCTTCCGCGGCATACAGCGCTATGTCAACTCCCTGGGCGGAGTGAAAGTAGCCAAGAACTAATCCCCTCTTGATTCTCCCCTGGCTGGTTTTCATGGTGGTTGTGCTGGGGGCCCTGATCCTCGATCTGTCATCGGCAAAACGGCACGTACATCCCATGGGTTCCGGCCAGGCGCTCGGCTGGACGCTGTTCTGGTTCCTGGTGGCCGCGGTCTTCAACGTCGCCGTCTATTTCTGGTTTGGAGCGCCGCGCGCGGTCGAATTCGCCACTGCTTATGTTGTCGAGGAAGCGTTGAGCGTCGACAACATGTTCGTCTTCTACGTGATCTTCTCGTACTTCGCGGTGCAGAAACATCACCAGCACCGCGTGCTGTTCTGGGGAATCATGGGCGCGATGATCCTCCGCGGCGTTTTCATTGCCGGCGGAGTCGCGCTGCTGCAGCAGTTTCACTGGCTGATCTACGCCTTTGGGGCCTTCCTGGTCTATACCGGAATAAACCTCTTCTTCCATGAGGAAACGGAGATCCATCCCGAAACAAATCCCATCCTGAAAATCTTTCGCAGGCTGGCGCCAGTTTCCTCCGATTACCATGGATCGCACTTCACAGTCGTCAAAGACGGGCGAAGATGGGCGACGCCATTGCTTGTGGTCCTGGTGTTCGTCGAGTCGACCGACGTGATGTTCGCGCTCGATTCGATTCCGGCGGTGCTGGCGATTACGCGCGATTCCTATATTGCGTTCACGTCGAACATCTTCGCCATTCTCGGATTGCGCGCACTCTACTTCCTGCTGGCGGGAATGATCGGACGGTTGCGGTTCCTGCACTATGGCCTCGCGCTCGTGCTGGTCTTCATCGGCGTGAAGATGCTCATCGAGAAGTGGTACACCATACCGAACTACGTTGCCCTGCCGGCCGTCGCCGTGGTGATCGGCGCGGCGATCCTCATTTCGTTGAAATTCCCGGGCCAGGAATCAGGAGTGTAGTTCGAAAACCTGCCGCGGCTTTCCGAAGCCGGAATCCGGAGCGTATTCCAGGAAGGCCTCAATCTGCATGCAAGCGTCTCGATAACCGCGCAGAATGGACTTGCCGGTGGTGACGCCGCCGAAATCGAGAATCGTCCCCTCGAGGGGTACCGACGGGTTGATCGTAAAGAACTTCACGTAGCGGTACTTCCTGGTACCCAAATCGACTTCCACTTCTTCGGGCCGCAATCCCTTCTGCGCCGCGCAGCGCTCGCAAATAGCGTTCACGCTTTGCAGGATGCGACGGTCCGTCAGAAAATTCTGCACCATCAGGATATTCAGCGCCCGCAGCCCCATGTCGAGAAACGTGCGGACTTTGCCGCGCGGACCCGACAGCGGATCCATCATCACCAGAAAGAGCACATCCGCGCCCAGCCGGATCGCCGGACGAATCGGCTGATTGGAGACGAGCCCTCCGTCCGTGTACAGGTGCTCGCGAAACGCGATCGGCTCAAACGCCAGCGGCAGCGCCGAGGACGCGACCAGCGCCAGGATCAGATCGGCGACGTTGGCGACTTCTTTTTGAACGAACAGGCGGTCGGCGCCCGGATCGTTCGCCAGGTCGCCTGGAGCGGCGTTCGAGAAATAGGACACCGGGCCGGTCTCGATATCCGTCGCCGGAAAGAGGATGCGAATCGGCGACATTCGCAAGCGCTCCGGCGAGATTGTGCGCCGCAGGAGCCGCGTTCTCTCGAAATTGGCAAACAGCCCGCGCCGAAACGGAAGGCGCAAGAGTTGGTGCATCAGCCAGCTCACCCGAGAGTTCCCCTGGTGTCGAAAAGCGACAAGCAGCGCAATCACTACGGCCACTGCGAAGACCGCAGGCGTGTAACTGGAGAACAGGTGAACCGCCCAATAGCGCGCATGCAGCGTCTTCAGCAAAAGGAAGAGGCATCCCCAAACGATGACGTTCGCGGCAAGCGTCCAGACGGTCTTCCAGGGATCGGGTTTCCACGAGCGTCCGCGGAAAAAATTTCGCAGGATATAGCCCAGATAGGGCAACTGGTCGTAGAGAAAGAGGACGGCCGCGCCCAGCAGCCCGAGGAGAGCCCAGGTCATGCGTGGGCTCGGCAGCTCGATCGAGTATCCGTTCGACGCGAGAATCGTGGTCGCCAGATTGCCGGCTCCCGCGGAGGCGGCGAGCAGTCCGCCGATCATCCACAAGTAGCGGTCCCATTCGATGCCCACGGCCGCCGGCGTGAGATTGAACCAGTCCTTGACGAGCGTTTCGGCGTCGCCGACGAGAGTCTTGGATTGCGCGGCGTAGCTGGCGGCGTTAATCGCGCCGATCGATGTGCCGGTAAGAAGGTGCGTGGGTACGGCGGCATCCTGAAAAGCCAGCAACGCGCCCGCCTCATACGACCCGCGGCCGCCGCCGCCGGGGAGCACAACGCCGATCCTGCCGGCAAAATTCTTCCAAACCTGGGACGCGCCCGCCCGCGCCATCCGATCGCGGAACTCGACGCGATCTCTTTGCAGTTCTGCCTGTATTTCCTTGACCATGTCAAGTCCGCACGTTCACTATACACTCTAATGGATCGCCAGAAGGATATCGAAGCGGCACTCGCCGTCCTATGGGAAAAGCACAAGGAATCGATGTACCTGCGCCTGGCGCCGATGGAGAAAGCAAGCGCGGCATTATCCCATGGATCGCTCTCCGACGAGCTTCGCGATGAGGCCAAGGGTGAGGCTCACAAGCTGGCGGGATCGCTCGGTACGTTTGGACTGCATCATGGCTCGCGGCTGGCGAAAGAAGCGGAAGAGTTGCTCGCCGCCGGAGCCGGTCAGGCGGGAGATGCGCAACGCCTCTCGTCGATAGCCGCCGAGCTCCGTTCCGAAATGGACCAGAAGACAACAAGCCGCTGACCACGCGGCCATCTATTGATATATTAGGGGCTGCGTCGTAAGGGTATCCTCCCCTCAACAACGACATGCCGTTTTTAATTGAGAACGTTCTCAGGACGGTTGTCCTGCTTATCACCCTCGGTAGCGTGGGGCTGGCGATTTTTGTCATTGCCGCCGTCCAGCGACGGGTGAGGAGAGAACAATTCTTCCGAGGGCTGGATGGAGCGAGGATTCGGGCCAAACACCGCTTCGAACTTCTCCACACCGACGAAGGCGTTCTGCAGGAGCGAATCAAAGACTTGAAGAAATTCCGCGAGGATGCCGAGCTGCAGGCGCTGGAGGAAGTGTTTCTCGACCGAGCCCGGCCGGGCGCCAATCTGGCCGTGATTCGCAAAGTTTCCGAGGAGATGGGTTGGCTGCAGGAGTGGATTCGCGTGCTGCGTTACCCGCGCTGGCACAAAGCAGGCCGCGTTGCGGAGATGCTGCGAGACATGGGCGATACCTACCACCAGCCGGGCCGGTGGCAACGCCTACAAATGGCCTGGAAGTGTACTTTTCTCGATCGGTGCATGGCCGCCAAGCGGCTGAGTCAGGTGCCCACGCCGGAGGGCGTGATCGCGCTGCTGGCGGGAACCAATGATCCGCACCATGAAGTGCGTGAAGTCTGCGTTTCGAAACTCGGCCAGCTCGGCGATCCGGCCACTCTGCCGGTTCTCATCGAAGAGTTGATTCAAGTGCTCGAGGGGAAGAGCCCGCTCTCCGTACGCATCTTGAAAGCGGCGCTGGTCCGGTTCGATCTGGACGACATGGACGCTTTCCGGCCGGCCCTGGTGCATCCCAACCGCCGCGTCCGGTTTTTTGCCACGGATATCATTCGCGAAGTGGCCCAGGTGAAAGCCAAGCGGGAGCAGCTCAGCAAGAACGATTTTTCTCCCGAAGTCTATCGTCTCTTCATCGGGCCGTTGTGGCAGGACGAATGGGCCGACGTGCGCGCGCGCGCCGCGCCGGTCATTGTTCACTTCAACGATTCTACGAGCACCGACATCATCACTCGCCTGCTGGACGATCCGACCTGGTTTGTGCGGCTGCACACTTGCCGGGCCGTCAACAACCGTCTGTATCTCGGGTTGGTTCCCGCCATCGCCAAACGGTTGAGCGATCAGAACTGGTTTGTCCGCGAGGCCGCGGTGCGGAGCCTGGGGCTGATGGGCGACGTCGGCGTCAACGAAACGTTCAACACCTTCCTGACCACTCGCGACGCGTTCGCCGTGGAGCAAATCGCCGAGGCTCTGCAGCGGGAAGGCACGCTGGTCGACATGCTCTCCGGCCTGACGATGATCAGCAGCGACCTCGATTATCAACGGGCCCGGTCCGTCATCCGCCGGATGGCGCAGATCGGCAAGACCACGCTGATGCAGTCCTATCTCGTGGCGCCCGTACCCAAGAAGCTCAAGCTGATGCTGATCGAGGAATTGAACGATTTCGTCTCTGCCGGCTACCTGCAGGCCTTGCAGTCCTGCCTGGAGGTCGAAGAAGACATGGACGTGCGGGAGGCCGCCGCCCTCGCCTTGCGGCTCGCCGGCGTATAGAATTCGGGATCAGGAAGGACGGCGGTAGGCGAAGACTTCGTGGCTGTCGACTTCCTGGTCGACCTTGACGAAGCCGGAGTTGTCGATGAGACGGGCGTGCATCTCCGCCGAGAGCCACAGTTCGTTCTTGGTGGCGTACTTCTGCATGTGTCCGGCCACGTCAATGGTGTGATCGCTCACCTCTTCGAGGGGCTTTTCATCCGGGATCATCACTTCGCCGAAGTTGGCCCCGCAACGCACTTCAAACTTCCCTTTCATCTGGTGAACGTCGCGATTGAACCACTCGAGCTCGGTCAGGATCTTGCGGGCCGCGCCGGCCGCGTCATCCGCCGAAGGGAAGGCGGTCATGACGCCGTCCGGAGTCCAGGCCACCTTGTAGACATGGAATTCGCGGAAGATGCGCTCCAGGAACTTCTTGTATTCGGAAAAAGCGTGCTCGATCACCAGCTTGTCCTCGCCCACCTTCATCCGGGTGGAACCGACGACGTCCACGGAGAGGAAAGCCATTTGCCTGCGAGCCTCGCCGAGGACTTTCTTCGCCGCAGCATATTGCCGGAGCAGAGACATGCGCGAGACGTCCTGAGCGCCCGACGCATTGCTGCTGGCGGCGCGGACCGATTCGGCCACGGCCTGAATGTTGTCCTTGCCTCCTTCGAGCAAGGGCCGCTCGATCCAGGCCTCGAGAGAGAGCAACCGACCGGAGACAATCTGGCTCAGGATGTAGATCACCACCGCCAATCCAAACGGCAGGAAGTTGAAGCGGCCGGCCTGGAAATCGAAATTCACCAGCTCCAGGATGTAGGCGACCAGCGGATCGACCGCCTTATGGATCCACTGAACAAAGGTGATCTCGGCCAGCTTTTCCGCCTTGAAGAGCGGAGAGGCAAAGACAAAGAGCAGGCAGAGCAGGTAGCCCGTCACGGCAATCGAGTATCCCCGGCGGAACATTCGCGCTACGGAGAGCATCCGCGTTCGCGTGGCCTTCTGTTGTTCCGAAATGCCCTGCGGAGCGTGCGCTCCCGTGGCCGGTTTCTCCGCCACTCCGCCACTCGGAGTCCGTGTCGTGGCCTGCCGGACGGGCGCGGTGGACGGCGCGGGTGGCGGCGCGGCAGGAATCAGATCCTTGAGCGTCTCCGATCTCGGACTCATCGCTCCCAAGGGCCGGTTCACGCCGACCATCGTCGCGCCCCAGCCTTGTTCTGCCTCGGCCTGCTGCCGTTGGCTCTTCAACTCCGTCAACATTTGCACGGCCGTCTGGTAGCGCCGCTCCCGGTCCTTCTCCAGGCTCTTCAAGATCACCGCCTCCATCGACGGAGGGAGGTCGTTGCGAAGGTCGGACGGCGAGGTCGGGGGCTGATTCAGGATTTTCGCCATCACCACTTGAGCCGAGTTTCCCGAAAAAGCCGGCTGGCCCGTCACCATCTCGAAGAGAACCACGCCGAGCGAGAAGATGTCGGTGCGCGCGTCGAGTTCCACACCCAGGGCCTGCTCCGGGGACATGTAACGCGCCGTTCCCATGACCAGGTTCCCGCTGGTTTTGAAGTCCTCAGATGCGGGACCGACTTTCTCCACCATTTTGGCCAAACCGAAATCCAGGATCTTCACCTGTCCCCGCTCGGTCACCATGATGTTCTCCGGCTTCAGGTCGCGATGGATGATCCCTTTGTCGCCCGCTTCCACCAGCGCGTCGGCCGCCTGAATCGCGATGTCCAGCGATTGCCGTAGAGTCAGGGGTCCCTGCGCCAGAAGGTCCCGCAGAGTCTTCCCCTCGATGTATTCCATCACCAGGTAGCGAGTGGCATCCTTCACGCCGAACTCGTAAATGGTGGTAATCGAGGGATGCTGCAGTTTGGACGCGGTCTTCGCCTCGCGCAGGAACCGGCCGAGGGAGTCTTCATCCTGTTGCGCTTCGGGCGGAAGAGTCTTGATGGCCACGGGCCGGTCCAGATCGAGGTCTACGCCGCGATAGACCACGCCCATGCCGCCCTCTCCGAGCCGAGAGAGGATTTTGAAATGCGAAAGGGTCTCACCGATCATCAAGGAGTCCGAACTCCCAAGTTACCACTCTGACGGATAGAGTCAAGCCCGCAATGGCGGCGCGCGGCTCAGTTCAGGGTCGCCATGATCCGGCGAATCGCAGCATCTCCCTGCGGGGTCGGATGGAGATCCAGAAACTGCTGATAATGCTGCCTGGCCTCGGCGTTCTTGCCCTGCCTTCGGTAAAGATCCCCGAGGTTAGCGTGCGCTTCTCTGCGGTTGGGATCGAGGCCCAAGGTCTTCTGAAGGTACTTGACCGCTTCGTCGTCGCGGCCCGCGGCGTAGTACATGAAACCCAGGTTATTGAGCAAGACCGGATCGTTCGGCTTCATCGCCACGGCGGCCTTCAGCTTCTCGACCGCTTCGTCGTACTTCTTTTCGCGATAGAGCTGTTGCCCTTGACGGTCCAAATCATAGGCCTTCGGGCTCTTGGCCAGGGTCGGCGTCTCTGGTTTCCCCTTGCCTTGCGTCAGCTTCATCTGCTCCGCCTGGATGCTCTGCTGTAATCGTAGTAACTCGGCTTGTTTGGCGGCGATCTCCTTATCAAGACTCTCCAGTTTGGTTGTCAGATGAAGCGCTTTTTCCTCCAACTGGGGACTGAGGGCGCTGAGAGGCTCGGGCTGCAAGGCGAACACGAATTCGCCTCCCTCGCTCCCAACCAGGTTCCCCACCACGGGCGTCTGCTTGGCAAACTGCGATACCACGGGACTCACATACGCACCAAGCTCCGACGCAGTGATAAATCCGTTGTGATCGAGATCGGCCTTGCCCTGCAAGCCCTCGAGCAACGCCCAGGTGAAAACGGAATGCCCGCCGGGGCCGTCGTCGGCCACCTGTTGGTCCGCGCCGCCTGCCGTCAGGATTTGGCGCGCCATGCGGCGAGTCACTTCATCGAGATACGATTTGTCCTTCGCGAATGCGCCCGCTCCGCGGGTCAAGGCCAAGCCGCTGTAGCAGGAGTCCATGACGAAGTAGATGTGTTTGGCGGGAATCAGGTCGCCCGCCTCGCGTAACGACGACATGCTGATCGCCGTGGAATAGTAATTGGATGGATCGGCGTCCACCGGTATGAGAAAGCCAAGCTGGCGCCCATCCTCGAATGTGCGGGTTGCGCCGTGGCCCGCGAAGAAGACGAAGACGCGGTCCTCCCGCTGGATTTGCTTTCCGTTGGTCAGCTCGTCGCCGAGGACTTCGCTGATCCGCTGCCGCGTGGCCTCGCCGTTGATCAGCTTGCGGATGTTCTCGCGCTTGAAGCCGAACTTGGAGATCAACGCCTCCTCGACTCCATTGGCATCGTTGACGGCATATCTCAGCTTCGGCCAGTGTTGATACTCGTTGATTCCAATGATCACGGCCCAGCTCTCGCGATAGGGCCCGTTGTCCGCGGACCGGGTTGGGGCGGCGGCGTTCTGCGGCGGTTCCGCGCGGTCGGCGCCCGGCGGCGGGGAGGACTTCACGAATTTTCCCTGATCGAATGCCAGGAAGGTGTAGTCCTGCCGGCGCAGTTCCTCGATGATGGGAGTCAACGCCAGCACGCTCTGCTTGTGGATGTCGTGAAACAGGATGATGCCCTTCTGGCGTCTGTTGAGTTCGTGCAGCACGCGCATGGCAATGGACTCGGGAATCGGGTCGGCCCAGTCTTGAGAGTCGATATTCCACATCACCGATTGCAGGCCGCCCGCGGCCACCTGTTTCAAAATGTCGGCGTTGCGAGCTCCATAGGGGGCGCGGAACAGGCCCGGCTTGTGTCCGACGATTTTCTCCAGCAGCAAGTTAGTGTGATCGATTTCCTGCGTGCGCGACGCGGGCGTCAGCTTCGGGAGCACTGGATGGGAATAGCTGTGGTTGGCGAGGGAATGGCCTGAGTCCAGCACTTTGCGGGCGACCTCAGCCACCCGTGAAAGGCTCACATTGCCGCCGGCGTCCACGCGGCCCAGATTCTCGCCGACTTCGAAGAACGCGGCGCGCAGACCGTACTTTCGCAGGAGCGCCAGGACTTGCTCGGTGTACTTTGGGTGCGGTCCATCGTCGAAAGTGAGAGCGACGGATTTGGACGCGAAGTCGTTGCCAAAGATTTCCTCGGGTCCAGCCCCGCGAAGCGTGGCGGCATCGACTTCGGGAAGCGCCCCGCCAAATTCCACAACCAGGCGGTCGCGATCGAAACGTTTCCGCAGCCCGGCGACATAAGTCTCCCACTTCTCGCGTCCTCCGGATGCTCCGCGCGTCGCGAATTGCGAGAAGATGCGGGTGACCTCCTCGCGATAGGTTCCCTGAATGGATTGCAGGTTGTCATGCACGCCCTTGAGCGCGCCGCTTGAGCTTGGCGTGTCGAGCTCGTCCACCAAGTCGAGGAATGCCAGCCTGTCGCCGTCGTGCAGATTCGTATTCGACGTGAGATAGAACGCCAATTGCCGGATCCCTCTCGGGTTGCCGTCAAGACGAGGGCCGAGTTCTTCCAGGGCGTGCTGTTTGCGCCAAAAGAGCATCCGCCCGGCGACAAGGCACCGCTCCTTGGCGGCATCGTCGAGGGCATCCGCCCCGTCCATGACCACGATGATCCGCCGGTAGTCGTCAGTTATGGAATCCAGGGCAACCGTGAGCGTTCGATCCGCGGCCTGGTGGCGGCTCCACCACAGCGCTAAGCCGGCGACCAACGCGACGCCCGCCAGAATCGCGATCACGAGGAGCTTACGATTCACAGTGAGACTAATCTACACCAACTATGGGTTGGAGATTGGCGCTGGCGGGCAGAGTCGATGGTAACATGTAGGGTTTGCCGGAAGGGCAAATTACGGGAGTCTGGTACGGTTTCAACGATCACAGCGTTCCGCGAGATTCTGCTTCTCTGCCTCAACGTCTTCAACGACGTGATTCTCCTATTCTTCGCAGTCTGCAACGGCATTTATACGGTGCTGGCCTTCATCTCGCTGGGATTCGTCTGGCTGTCGCAGAAACGGGTTCAGTATGCCACGCTGCGCGAGCTCCGCAATTCGCCGGTCACTCCTCCGGTGACCATCATCGTCCCGGCGTATAACGAAGAAGGAGCCATCCTCTCGACGGTCGAGTCCCTGATGGGTCTCGATTATCCCGTCAAGGAAATCATCGTCGTTGACGATGGATCGAAAGACGGCATGCTCCTGAAGCTCATCGAGAAGTATCAGCTGATCCAGATGGACCTGATCTGGCGGCCGCGTTTGCCGGCCACGCAACCGACCGCATATTTCGTGAATCCCAAGTTCCCCGCGCTTACCGTGGTGAGCAAACCGAACGGCGGCAAGCCCGACGCGTTGAACGTCGGAATCAACATGGCCCGCAGCCCCTACGTCTGCACCGTCGATGCCGATTGCCTCGTGGAACGCTCGGCGCTGCTGCGCTTGATGCATCCGGTGATTACGTCGCCGATCAACACGGTCGCGACCGCCGGCATCGTGCGGATCCTGAACGGCTGCAAGGTGACGAACGGCGTCGTCTCCGACGTGCGCCTTCCGACGCGGCCCATCGAGCTCTTCCAGATTGTCGAGTACTTGCGCAGCTTCCAATATGGCCGGCCGGGATGGAGCGCCATCGGGGCGAGTTTTGTTGCCTCCGGAGCCTTCTGTATTTTCCACACCGAGACCCTGATCGAGGTGGGCGGGTTCCACCGCGACACGGTGACGGAAGACGCCGACATCATCATCTGCCTCCACCGGCTGATGTGCGACAAGAAGCGCAAGTACCGCATCGCCTTTACGACCTACCCGGTCTGCTGGACCGTGGCGCCTCACACCATCGATTTACTCGCCAAGCAGCGGCGCCGCTGGCAGCTCGGTCTGTTCCAGACCGTGATGAAGCACAACGATATTCTCTTCCGGTGGAAGTATGGATTGCTCGGAATGGTCAGCCTGCCGTTCCACACCTTCGTCGAAGCGTTCGGTTGCCTGGTGGAGTTCCTGGGCTACCTGGTGATTCCCTTCAGCTTCATTCTCGGAGTGACTCCATTCTCGATCTTCATGTTGTTCATCCTGCTGGCGACCGTGTATGGCGCGATGCTATCGGTGGCGGGAATTTTGCTCGCGGAAATGACCTATCGCCGTTATCCCCGCATGCTCGACATGCTCAAGCTGCTCGGCTACGCCATCATCGAAAACCTGGGATATCGCCAGATGGGTTCGTTCTTTCGCGTGCAGGCCATGTGGCAGTACATCATCGGCAAGAAGAAGTGGGAGGTGGTGCAGCATGCCGTCGGCGAGGTGCAAGCGTCATGAAGATGAAGTTCTCGTTGAATCTCAAGATCAACCGGATCTATCTCTTCACGGCGGCCCTGCTGGCGTTCCTTTCCTTTTACGAGTTGCGCATCAAGCCCCAGAGCAGGCCGCTCTACGAGCGGGCGCTCGCCTACTATCGCAATCGCGACTACGAGAAGTCGCTCACCGAGCTCGAAAGAGCCTACCGCATCGAGCCCAACTCCACGGCGATTCTGATGTTGCGCGGCTGGTGCCACCTGAAGCTGCGTCAATTCGATCAGGCCCAGGAAAATTTTGGACGCGCTTCGCGCCTGGAGCCCGACCTGGCCGAACCGAAGCTCGGCTTAGCCTACGTTGTTCTGGAAACTGGCCAAGGCGAGGCCCCCGTCGCCGGAATGCAAGCGCTGCTCTCGCAACAACCAGGCAATAGTGACTTTCGTCTCGCGGCCGCCGCGGCATTTCGCGAATCGGGACGGAACCTCGAAGCCGCCGATGCCTTCCGCATTCTGATGAATTCGGGCAAATACGGCGAGGTGGCCAGGAAAAACCTGCTGGACCTGTACGGCCTGGAGGGTCTCGAAGAGCCGATCCCCGATGGATTGCCGACCCGGGAGCGGCCCGCTCAATTGCAACTTCAGTTTCGAGCGTCGGGAAGCGTGCTGCAGCATCTCACGAACGGCGCGTGGAAGCCTTTCTACGTGAAGGGCGTCAACCTCGACGTTGCGGGTCCGGGAGCGTTTCCCTCCGAGCCTCCGGGAAGAACCGACAAGTATTTGGAGACGTTGGGACGCATCTCGCAGATGGGCGCCAACACGATTCGGGTTTACCGGCTGCTGCCCCCGGCATTCTACCGGGCCTTGAAGACGCATAACGAGAAGTCGGGCCTACCGCGCCTGTACTTGCTGCAGCAAATTGGATTGATCGGCCAGGACGCCGCTAACTTGTTCGATTCGGCGACCATCGAGCCGGCGCGAGCGGAGATCCGCTACGCGATCGACGCGCTCCACGGACAGGGCAACGTGCCCCCGCTCAATGGATCGGCATCGGGCCTCTACACGGTTGACGTTTCCGAATACGTGTTGGGCCTGGCGCTCGGAAGGGCCCTGGAACCTCACTTGGCGTTGGCCACAAACCAATTCAACACGTTCCGAAATAGCTATACAGGCAAGTTCGCCAGCATCAAGAGCGCGAACGCAACCGAAGTCTGGCTGACCACAGTGCTCGATTTCGCGGCGAGCTACGAGACCGAAAAATACAACACACAGCACGCCATCGGCATCGTCAGCTGGGCCGGCCTCGATCCGCTCGCCCACCCGACGGAAGCCAGCGCCTACGAAGAGTTGGCAATCGAGCGAAGCAAGGGGGAAAGGCCGATTCCGCCGGCGCCCAACGAGATCATTGACGATGATGACGCCGTGAGCATCGATGAAGCAAAGATCCAGGTGGGATCGCCCTTTTTGGCGGGCATCTTCTCGGCGATGGGCGTCTCCGCCTACTACCCCGATTTCGTCAGCCGCGAGTATGCCGGTGCGCAGGACAGGCAAGGCCCGAATCCGTTCTTCGGATACCTCAAGGCTCTCAAAGACCACTATCGCGGAATGCCGCTTGTCGCGGTGGAGTATGGAATGTCCACGAGCCTTGGCATATCCCGACTCCAGCCCTCTGGATGGAACCACGGCGGGCTCACCGAGAAGGAGCACGCTGATTTGGTGGCGCGCATGACGCGGAATGTTTCCGACGCCGGATTCGCCGGAGGCTTCGTGACCACCTGGCAGGATGAGTGGTACAAGGCCAATTGGTTGACGGGTCCGTTGGACCTCCCCACGCATCGCCGCGCGCTCTGGAACAACAAGCTCGATCCCGATCAGTCTTCCGGATTGTGGACCTACGATCCGCCGGGCCAGAGCGGGCTCTTCGCGGGATTCTCGGGCTGGAACTCGGTCAAGCCTCAGTACGCGAAGAGTGGGGCGCCTGCCGCCGCTCTGAAAGACGGATGGGATACCGAGCGGACCTTGCGTTCTCTGTCGGTTACCTCTGACGAGGCATATGTCTACCTGCGCTTGCAGGTGGACAACATCCGCAAAGGGCCAAAAGACGTTCCGGATCTTTATGGCGCTAATTACTTCGTGGCCCTGAACACGTCGCCCGGACGCTTTGGCACGCAAGCTTTGCCTGCACTGCTGCCCCAAGTGCGTTCCGATCAGGGAGCGAACTTTCTGCTTTACCTTTCGAGCGCCGGCGCGCGGCTGATGGTCGCCACGAACTACAACCCGCGGCACAACCGGCTGCTGGCGGGCACGGCGAACGTCTATCAGATCGGCTTCAAGATTCCCTTCGAACCGAAGCTGGAAAAATGGTCCGGCTTCGAAGACATCGAAGTGGAAACGAACCGGCGCAGGTTTGCGCGCGATGGCCGGATGTTTCCCTCGCAGCGCCAGAATCTGAGCACGTTGCACTATCGCCCGCCCGGAGACACGGAAGACACCGTAGCCACCTGGACTTGCGATTTCGCGGGCAGGGCGTTCGTGTTCCGCCTGCCCTGGTCGTTATTGCTGGTTACGGATCCCTCGTCGCTGCAAGTCCTCTCGGCTGCAGCCCGAGGCCCGCTATTTGCCACCGCTGCCACCAAGGGCATTCAGGTCTTTGCGCTCTCCTTCCATCCCGGAGAGCCGATCCAGTTCCAAGTACCGTTCGGCCGGATTCCGATTGCGGATTCCCTGCCCGGCAGCGACGATAGAGGTAACATGAAAGGGCTGGCCACATATTCCTGGGCCGGCTGGAATTCGGTGACTGTAACAGGGCGGCCCAAGGCCGCCTACGCCTCGCTGCAAAAGGTCTTCAAAGAGATGAAGGGACCGAGCTAAGGCCGCCATGCTCCTCGCTCTTATTCTTCCGGTGATCCTGGCCGCGGGGCCGCAGCAGAAGAAACCCGCGACGCCCCAGGTAGGTCCGGAGGTGGCGGGCGCGGCCCAGCGCGCGAAGAATCTCGAGGAACGCAAGCAAGCCGACAAGCTATACGAATTCGACAAGACCGAGGAAGCCAAGGTCATCTACATGCGCCTGACCGGGACTTTCGCCGGCGACTTTGAATTCAACAAACGGCTGGGGGACTGCTTCTACCGAAGTCCCAAAAAAGAGAGCGCGCAAGCTGCGAAGTATTACCAACGGGCCTATGACCTGAATCCAAAGGATCTTGCCGTGGGCATGAATCTCGGCAAATCGTACGCCTGGTCGGATCAGTACAACGCTGCCATCGGCATCTTCGAGAGCGTTCTGAAGCGAGACCCAACCCACGTGGACGCGCGGCTCGAATTGGCGCGGGCCCAAAACTTTGGCGGCAAATCGAAAGAGGCGCGCGAATCCTACCTGACCTATATGAAACGTTTTCCCGGCGACCGCGACGTGCGCCTGGAATACGCCGGATTCCTAGCCAAGATCAAGCAGTATGATGCGGCTCTCGATGAGTACCGGTATTTGTTGCGAGCGGAACCGCGGGACCTGAGAGCCCGGTTGGGCCAGGCTCAGGCCCAGGCCTGGAAAGGGAGCCTGCGGGACAGCGTGAAAAACTACGAGGACATCCTGCGGGACGTTCCCACGAACGAAGAGGCCTTGCGCGGAAAGGCCTACGCGCTCCTCTGGTCCGACCGCGATGAGGAGGCGGGCAAGATTTTCGCCGAGCTCCTCAAGAAGAGCCCCCGCGACAAAGACTTTCAAGACGTTCTGCAACAAATCGCCGAACGCAAGGGCGACGCTCCCTTGCGGGCAGCCAACGCAATTGCTTCCGGAGGCGACGTTCCTGGCGCGATCGCACTACTGCTGGACGCGGTGGCCAAGGCGCCCAAGGATGAGCGTTTCCAATTCCGCCTCGCCGAATTCTACCGTCGGAACGGCCAACTGGATCAGGCCATCGCGACGTTTCGCAAGATCTCCTCGGAACATCCGGAAAACCTCGTGGCGCTGCGCGAGCTAGGAACGACGCAGGCGCAAGTGGGGCAGTATCCGGATGCCATTTCCAGCTATCGAGCTTACCTACAGCGTTCTCCAAACGCCGGCGTGCAATTGAGCCTGGCCCACGTGTTGAGATGGTCGGGTCAGCTCGATGAGTCTCAGACTCTTTACAAGAGAGTTCTGGCGGCCGAGCCAACGAATGCCGAAGCGGCCGTGGGCTTAGGTTATGTATTGTCGGCTCAGCACCAATCTCAGGCCGCCTTGGAGCAATTCGAAACTGTCCTGCGGCGGAGGCCGGCGGACCGTGATGCGCTTCTGGGGAAAGCGAGGATCCTGTACTGGGATGGCGAAAACGCGAAGGCCGCGGAAGTCCTCGAAAAGCTGAAGGCCTCCCTTCCGACCGATGGCGAGATCGCCGCGGTCCTGAGCGATGTGCGGAACGCTGAACGCGCTGCGCTCGCCCAAAGACAACCTGTGACGCAGCCGGTGACGCGGCCCGAAACCACTCCTGCGCCCGTGCCGGTGGATCCGGCTGAGCAGCTTCGCCGGGATATGGAAACTCTGGCTACAGATCCGGAGAATTTCGAGGCTCTGCGCAGAGTCGGAGTGAGTTTCCGCGATAAGCGGGAATATCCTCATGCCATGGAATACTTCGAACGCGCCCTGAAAGTCCGGCCCTCCGAAAAAGAGTTTGAAGCCATGATGGCCGACCTGGCGGAGGCTAACGCGGACTATCCTCGGGCCATCCGGCTCTTTCAGGACCTTCTGACTCGGGAACCGGAGAATCGCTACTACCGGTTGGAAGTCGCCAGAATGCTGAGTTGGTCCGATCACAAGACCGAGGCGATCGAAGAATATCGCCGGCTGGTGCAGAGCTTCCCCAATGACGCGGAAGTTCGCGCCGGGATGGGAAAGGTGATGGAGTGGAACAAGGACTACGCCGGCGCTCTCGGCGTGTATCAAGACCTGCTGAGCCGGGAACCGGGAAATCGGGACTACCAGCTTGAGATTGCGCGTCTGTTCGGATGGTCGGACCGCAAGACGGAATCTATCGAGCAGTACCGGCAGATCATCAAGGCTCATCCCAAGGACGTGGAAGCGCGCGTGGGACTCGCCCAGGTGCTGGGCTGGAATGGCGATTACCCCGGCTCCATGGCCGTTTATCAGGAGCTATCCGCGGAAGATCCGCAGAATCGCGATTATCGGTTGCAAGTGGCGCGTCTGCTCAGTTGGACGGAGCGCAAGGGCGAGTCCATTGAGCAGTATCGCCAGATCCTGACGCAGTTCCCCCACGACCCGGAAATCCAAGTGACGATGGCGCGCGTGATGGGCTGGAACCGGCAGTACGAAGACGCCGCCAAGGTGTACGACGAGTTGCTCGCCCGCAAGCCCGATGATCACGATGCGCGTCTCGGCAAGGCGCAGGTCCTGAACTGGTCGGGCCGGACGAAAGAGGCGCGAGTGATTCTGGAAAGCATGCACGCCAAGGACCCGGATGATCGCGACGTGTCCATGATCCTTGCGAGCGTTCTCAGCAGTGTGGGCCGCAACGACCTGGCCCTGCGGCAACTCGACGCCCTGGATGCCCAGCAGCCCGGAAAGGTCGACGTGGCCGCGCTGCGCAAGAGCATTCGCGACGAAATGCGTCCGATTTTGACGATCCGCTTTCGTCCTTTAGTGGATTCGGAGGATCTGCACATCAACCAATCGAGCGCCAAACTGGAGTTCAACCTCTTTCCGCGCGTCCGCAGTTACCTGGCCGCTTCCATCGGAATCTCCAAGGATTCCACTCACGACTGGGAAGCCGGCCAGACAACCGTCTTCGGTTCCTAAGCCAAGGTAAACGAGGGGTTCCGAATCCGGGGAGAGGTGGGGGCGAATTTCTCGACGGCGGGCCATGCCGACCCCGACGGCAGCGCGGGAGCCACTTTCTTTCCGAAAGGAAAAGTTCGATTCGATGTCGACTTCTCGCGCAGCTTCATCAATTATGTGCCCCGCCCGCTCCTGCTGAATATCAGCCGGCTGGAGACCAACCTCGGTTCGGATTGGCGCGTGGACAAGCGTACGATCTTCCATATCGACTACTACCAGCAGCGATACTCCGACACCAATTTCGGACAGGGCGGCGATATCCAGGTGACTCGTAACCTGGTTCGCCGGGAGCGATTCGAGCTGGAGGCCGGCTACCGCTATCATGCTTTCGGATTTACGAAGGACATCTCCAGCGGTTTCTGGTCCCCGGCGTTTTACCAGGAACACCTCGCGCTGGGCAACGTGAGCGGCAAGATTACCTCCCGCCTTGGCTGGTCTTTCCGTGGCGCCATTGGCCGGCAGCAGAGCGAGGGACAGGAAACCGCGCTCGAGCCATTCCACAAAGATGGATCGGCACAGGCCGGTGGCGACTACACGATCTCCAGCTTTCTGAAGCTCAGTTTCGGCTATGTATACTCCGCCAGCTCGAATGTCCAAATCGCCAATACCGTTAGTACTGGGTATCACGCCAAGCTTGGGTATTTGACACTGGAATACAAATTCTAAGAACATCGGAAGTGGCATGAGAGAGATTCGCAGATGGCTGGTGCGCCTGTCTCTGGTGGCAATGGCGGCCGGAAGCATCTGGTGGTTCGGTTTCATGCCTCCTCGTCTGCAGCGCATCTACACCCAGGGCGCCGAGCAATTCCGCGCCGGAGATCTCCAACGCGCCATTGAGACATTGCAACAGGCCCGCCGCCTCAATCCGTTCGATGTGCGAGTGAACACCATGCTGGGTCAGGCGTACTTGCAATTGGGACAGGTCGAACAAGCGGAGTCTCACTTTGCGCTTGCGTACCGCTTCCGCACCACCTCCGACGAGGCAGCGCAGGGATTAGTGCAGACCCGGCTCTTGCTGGACAAAGGGGCCGAGGCTCTGCCCGTGCTGGAACGCATGGCTGCCGCCCATCCCAAGGACAAGCAGGTGCAGATGTGGATCGGCGAAGCGTATACCAAGACCGGAGACAACTTGAAGGCGGCGCAGACCTACCGAGTGCTCCTGGAACGCGATCCGTTCGATCCGCATGCCCGCCAGGCGTTCCTTGCGCTCTACGGATATTCCACGTTTCGCCCCGAACTGCCGGATCTCTCACCGACATTCCAGCGGCCCGCCCAATTGCAGACTCACTTTCGGACGCACGGAGACTTTTTCCAGGTTCGGGAGGGCGCCGATTGGCGGACCGTATATCTGGTGGGAGTCAACATCGGTCCCGCGCGGCCGGAGGAGTTCCCGTCGACTGCTTCGCGCGACTTCTCCACGTATTCGGATTGGTTCCAGCAGATTGTGGCGATGCATGCCAACACGATTCGGACCTACAGTATTCTCCCGCCTGCGTTTTACCAGGCGTTGCTGGCCTTTAACGAAAGCTCGTCCTCTCGCTTGTGGCTGATCCAGGAGGTGTGGATCGACGAGGGCGATCAGGACCTCTACAACGCCAAGGCCGAAGAGGAATTCCGCAGGGTCTTGACCAGCACCATAAACGTCCTGCATGGCCAGGAGAATCTGCCCTTCCGGCGCGGCTTCAACTACGGCATCTATACTGCCGACGTCTCCCGCTATGTTTTGGCTTTGGCCGTGGGCCGTGAAGTTGAGCCGCGCCAGGCGCAACTTACCAATCTCAAGAATCCCACGCGGACGTCCTACCAGGGACGCTTCATCAGCCTGCCGAAAGGATCTCCGGTTGAGGCGTGGTTCGCTCGCATGTGCGATCAGGCAGCCGCCTACGAGTTCGAAAAATATAACGCTCAGCGTCCCATCACCGTCGTGAATTGGCCGCCGCTCGATCCGCTGACGCATCCCAGTGAGGGCACGCATGTCGACGAACTGCGTTATCGGCGGATGGCCGGCCAGGTGGTGGAGGAACAACCTCGTCCCGACGGCATATACGACGACATGGATGTCGTCTCCCTGGATGTCACGAAGTTCAGGGCGGAGCGAGAATTCACGGCCGGCCTCTTCGCCCTCTATCACGTCTACCAGCACTGGCCCGACTTTCTGCTGAACGATGCTGCCTATGCGCAGGCCAAAGATAGCCAGGGCCAGAATCGATACCTCGGTTACCTCCAGGACCTGAAGAAGGCTCACCCCAACTTCCCGTTGTTCATCGGAGAGTACGGCGTTTCATCGAGCTTGGGTGTTTCCCACGTCCATCCGCAGGGCTGGAACAGCGGCGGGTTTGACGAGAAACAGCAGGCGGAACTTCTCGTCCGGTTCACGAACAATATTCGGGAGTCGGGATGCGCGGGCGGGCTGGTCTTCGAATGGCAAGACGAGTGGTTCAAGCACGTCGGCGATGTCGAGATATCCGATTTCGAACGTCCCTGGGACCGCAATCCGCTCTGGTTTAACCCGATGGATGTCGAGAAGAACTATGGAGTCGTCCGCTACTTCCCGCCCGGTCCAACGCCGTTGCTGCGCGGTGATCCGCAGGACTGGATAAGGGCGGAGCAGTTTGCTTTTCCGCCCGCGGCCAACGGCCGGACGAGCGAGATCAGCGCGCTTTACGCTTACGCTGACTTCGCCTATTTCTACGTTCGACTCGACGTCGAGCCCGGCGCGCTCGATTGGAGCCACTGGAATTATTGGATCGCCTTGAATACGCTGCCTGGCAAGGCCGGCTCCAAGAAAATTCCGGGCATTCGCGCTCCCGTGGAAGGGGGCGCCAATTTCCTGATTCAGTTGAGCGACCCTTCGCACAGCCGGTTCCTCATCGCCGAGAATTACAACCCAAGCCGGAAAAATTTTACCGCCGGCAAGCCGGGCGAGGCCCGGTGGGTCCGAAAAGAGGGGATGCGCGCCAGCCTCGCCGACACCGCGCGCTTCGTGGAGCGGACCACGGTCGTAAATCGCGCGCGCTATGGCCGCGATGGCCACGTCTTCCCGGAAATTGACTACAATGCCAGCCGGTTTCCCTACGGAACCGCCGATCCTGCCAATTCTCAATTCTCCAGTCATTCTCTGTGGCACGTGACAGCCGAGAAAGGCATGATCGAGTTGCGTATTCCGTGGGGCATGCTGCTGGTGACCGATCCATCCAGCAGGCAGGTATTCGCCGGGACTGAAGAAAAACGCCGCGGGGGACAGGAAGCGGTCTTCCCGATCTCCGATCGAACGGAAGGAATCTCGCTCGCGGCATTTGCCCTTTACGTTCCAGGTCCGGGCCTTCCGCAGGAATTGAGCAGCGCGCTTCCGCCCCTCGCGCGCAACGGCGTTTTATCCGCGGCGTCGCCCATCTATAGTTGGGAGAAGTGGGATAGAGTAGAGTACCGTCCTTACTATAAACAGGGTTATGCAGCGCTCCAGAAGGCCTTTGGGAGCTTGACGAAATGAACTTGCCCAAGCCGGTGACCTTTCTTTGGAGAGTTTGCCTCGCTGGATTTGTGCTTTTGACCGTTTCCTATTGCCTGCTCGCATTCATCCCTTTCACCTATCAGCAAATGGTTGTGGCGGCGCCCTTGGCCTGGCTCACTGCTTTCGTAAAGTTCCATCCTTACCTCTACTGGATCGTTCTCGGCATTCAGGCCGCGATGATGATGGCCGAATTCCGCCGGAGCAACACCAAGATCCTGGCGTTCGTTTTCGTCGCTTATGGCGCGGTCCTAGGAATCGTTCTGCTGATTCACCCGGCTCTCGCCGGTTTGGGTAACGACATCAGCAGCCTCTACTGGGCTTCCGCTTTTTTCGCCCTTCTCCTCTTGCTTGCCGCCCTGGACTGGGTGTCGGAGCGGGAACGCCTCCAGTGGGACGTAAACGCCGGCGGCGAGGAGGCGCGAATCTTCCAGGCCGCCTGGCAGACCGCTCTCTTTCTGGCGCTTCTCTACAGCGCGATCTATTACCGCGCCTTCAGCGTTCTCACATTCGCCTGGTCGGTCCTCTCCCATCTGTTCGCCTTCCTGGCGATTGGGATCGCGCTCTTTGCGATGCGCGCAGCGGCCGCCCGCTTCCCGCAACCTGCCAAGTGGGAGTTTTTCTCTTGCTCTCTGGGGGCCGGTTTGGCGGCGGCCGGCGCGTTGCGTTTCATTGTCTTCTCGTCCATTCCCTTTACCGGTGCTTCCGCGGACCTCTACGCTCTGGCCTCTGGGATTTGCTTCGCCGCCTTCTTCGCTGGAACCAGCCTCCGATTGTACGGACCATCGTCCGTGGACAGCGGACTAGCCCTGCTGCTCACGCCCTTGCGATTGCCCAGCTTTTTCTATCTCCCCGGCATTGCGCTGCTGGCATATTTGCTTGCCTCTCAGAGCGCGCTGCTGGATTGGAATTTCCTGCGGCAGAGAGTTTCCGCGCTGCTGATCTGGGTTATCGCGTTCGCCACTTTCTACGAGCTGGCGCCACGTAAGGAGCTTTTGTCACGCCGGATGCTGTGGCTGATTACACCGGTCGCCTCGGTGTGCCTGTATCTAACCCTGGCGTTTGGCTTGACGAGAGTGCAGGTGCCTCCGCAGTCGGTGATCGGCTCGTTCAAGGTCACCTCCTCCGGCCGGGCATCTTTCTATTCCTTCATCGTCGCCAACACGAACATCACCGCCGCGGCTGGTCCCGTAGACGTGAACTTCGTGGACAACCTCTCAGAGGGAAACTCGGCCAAGCCGAATATTTTTGTTGTGGTGATTGACAGCCTCCGGCGGGACTATCTCTCCACGTACAATCCGTCCGTTACTTTTACTCCGCAGATCGACGCGTTCGGCAAAGAGAGCATCGTGATGCAGAACGCCTTCACCCGATATGCGGGCACCGGGCTTGCAGAACCTTCCATATGGGTTGGCGGAATGATGCTTCACAAACAGTATGTAACTCCCTTCCATCCCATGAACGCGCTCCAGAAACTGGTGGAGGCGGAAGGATACACAAGCTTCATCGGCCAAGATCCGATCTTGCAGGCCATCATGCGCCCCTCCGACGCCGTGGTCGATCTCGAAACCGATATTGCCGGAAGACGTTGGGATTTTTGCAAGACGGTGGAAGATCTCGGAGACAAGATTCGCACCGCGAAGGGCGGCGCTCCGATCTTTGCCTATGCCCAGCCGCAGAACATCCACGATTTTGAAATCAGCCAAGAGGGGGAATCCGTGCCGCCGGGCGAGAGCTATCCGGGCTTCTATGAGCCCGTCGCCGCGCGCCTGCGCCAAATGGACAAATGCTGGGGTTCGTTCATCGGCAACTTGAAGAAAAGCGGTCTCTACGACAAGAGTATTGTCATCCTCACCGCCGATCACGGAGACCTGCTTGGGGAACGCGGCCGGTTTGGACATGGATGGGTGCTGAACCAGGAGGTCATGCGGATACCTTTGATCATCCATCTGCCTCCAGCGATGAAATCGCGTGTGGCCTTCGATGCCGGCGCTGTCGCCTTCTCGAGCGACATTACGCCGAGCCTCTACTATCTCCTCGGGCACAAGCCCACGTTGAAGAACGAGTTTTTCGGAAGGCCGCTCTTCACCGAGACGATTGAGGAGCAGAAACCGGACATGCGCGACAGCTACTTGCTCGCGTCCAGCTACGGACCCGTCTACGGCCTCCTGAAGGAGTCGGGGCACTCGCTATACATCGTGGACGCCAGCGACCAGGTGGATTACCTTTACGAAATTCCCGCGGAAGGCGCCGCGATCCTGAAACCGATCTCGCCGTCCCTTCAAGCGGAGAACGAAAAGCTGATCCGCGAAGGCATCCTGGCCATCAATCGCTTCTACAGGTTCGAGCAGCCGCAAAAGTGAACCGGTTCGCGATCGCGCTGCTGCTGCACTCGCTTGTGTTGAGCGCGGGCGTCATCCGTCCGGATGCTCGGACGATCTTCTACTACGTGCCAACGGACGACGCCTGGAAGTCGCTTCAGGACCATGCCGACAAGATTTCCATCGTCGCACCGCAGGTCTTCGTCGCCAAGGTGGATGGCTCGGTCGAAGGCGCGGTCGAGGAGCGAGTGCGAGCGCTCGCCAAACAGAAGGGCATTGAAATCATGCCCCTGCTCACCAATCTGGACTTCAAACCCGAGGCGGCTCGTGCGGCCTTCGCGTCCGATCATGCGATTTCCGACTCCGTCCGCCTATGCAAAGAGAATGGATGCGCCGGACTGCAACTCGATTTTGAAGCCGTGGCAGACGAAGACTCGGCGGCGTATCAAGCGTTCATCGGGAAAATGGCTGCGGCTTTGCACGAGGCCAAGCTCTACTTCAGCATTGCCCTTCCTTCCCCGCTCTTCCAGGGCGGACGCCCGCTGCGCGATTACAAATCCACCTACGGCGGATTTGTTCTCGGCAGCTTTCGTCTTGATCTTAAGGACGCCGACTTCGTTTCTCTGATGGCTTACGACCTATACCATGGCAATACCGCGCCCGGTCCGGTGGCAGCCTACCCCTGGGTGGAGCAGAGCATCCGTTTCTTTCTGCAGTATGTCCCAGCGTCCAAACTGTCCCTGGGAATTCCCTTTTATGGACGCCGCTGGTGCTCGCAAAAAGCAGACGAATTGAGTTTCCCCGGAATCCAGCAGGCCCTGCAACGCGCGAAGGCCCGTGTGCGACGACAGGCTTGGGGACGTGTGCCCACCTTCGATTATCCCGAAGGGGGTTGTAGCAACATCGTCTTCTACGAGGATCGGAAAAGCCTGCGGGAGAAGCTGCGGTTGGTGAACCAGTTCCACCTCTCGGGATTATCGGCCTGGAGGATCGGGCAGGAAGATCCGGCATTCTGGGAAGAACTGCCGCGCGTGCGGCGCAAGAGTGTGTCATATTCACAGAGATGATCCGAACCACAGCCTTGCTCCTCACAGGGACGCTCATGTTTGCCATCAACGCCGAAACGCAAGAGCGGGCCCATGCCCGTTCCATGGTGATCTCGCAGTATGGTGTCGCTGCCACCGAACATCCTCTGGCGTCCCAAGCAGCCGTTGGGATTCTCGCCAAGGGCGGAAACGCCATCGATGCCGCCATCGCTGCCAATGCGGTCGAGGGTCTGGTCGCGCCGATGAGCAACGGCATCGGCGGGGACCTTTTCGCCATCGTCTACGAAGCAAAGACGGGCAAGCTGCACGGGATCAATGCCAGCGGATGGGCGCCCGCCGCTCTGACGCCGGCCAAAGTCGGCGGCCGTGAAATGCCTCTGCGCGGCATCCATACCGTCACGGTTCCAGGAGCCGTCGACGGCTGGTTCGCTCTTCAAAAGCGCTTCGGCAAGATGCCGGTTGCTGCGTTGCTCGCGCCCGCCATCCGGTACGCGGAAGAGGGATTCCCGGTGACGGAGATGGTTGCCGGACGATGGGAGGCCAACGAGAAGCTTCTCGGCCAGCAGCCCGCCGCAAAGGCCACCTACATGCCGAAAGGGCGTCCGGTGCGCGAGGGCGAGATCTTCCGCAATCCCGATCTGGCGAAGTCCCTCCAGCAGATTGCCCAAGGCGGGCGCGATGTGTTCTACAAGGGCGAGATCGCGAAACGCATCGTCGACTTCTCGCGCGAGGCCGGCGGCATGATGTCCGCAGCCGACCTGGCGGAGTACTCGAGCGAATGGGTCGAACCAATTTCGACCACCTATCGCGGATGGACCGTCTACGAGCTGCCGCCGAATGGACAAGGGATCGCCGCGCTCGAGATGTTGAATATTCTGGAGAATTTCCCGCTCGGGAAATCCGGACACAACACCGCCGCGACGCTGCACGCGATGGTCGAGGCGAAGAAGCTGGCCTATGCCGATCTGTTGCAGTATGTCGCTGATCCCAAATTCACGAAGATCCCGCTGAGCGGCATGCTCTCGAAGGATTACGCGCGCGGGCGCAGCAGACGAATCGATGCAGCGCGGGCCAGTTGCCAAATCGCGAGCGGCGCGCCGCCCAAGCCGGGCAACGACACCATCTACTTGAGCGTCGTGGATCGCGAAGGAAACATGGTCTCGTTGATCCAGAGCAATTACGAGAATTTCGGGTCGGGGCTCGTGGTTCCGGGCGCGGGGTTTGCGCTTCACAATCGCGGCGCGCTCTTCAGCCTCGATCCTGCTTCCCCGAACGTCCTCGCGGGACGCAAGCGTCCTTTGCACACCATCATCCCGGCCTTCATGGCCAAGGGTGACGTACGGATCGCCTTCGGCATCATGGGCGGCTGGAACCAGGCGCAGGCTCACGTGCAGTTTATTTCGAACGTGGTCGAACACGGCATGAACATCCAGGCGGCCATGGAAGCGGCGCGTTTTACGAAAAAGACATTCGACGGCTGCGACGTGCAAATGGAATCGCGAATCCCCGACTCGGTACGCGCGGAGCTCACCGCCAAGGGACACGTGATCGAAACGCGCGGGGCCTACTTCGAAGACATGGGCGGCGGGCAAGCCGTGCTTCGCGACTTCGCCGCGAAGGTCAACTACGGCGCGTCCGATCCGCGCAAGGATGGCGCGGCCATTCCCGAACCGCCGCCACACAAAGATTGAATCATTAAGACTAGATCATTCGAGCGGCAGCTCTTCGAGCCAGTCAATGTCGCCCTTCGCTACTTTCTTTAGCGCGGGAATGATCGTGCCCGGCGAAAAGCCTGCCACGACCAGATGCCGGTAGAGTGACGCGATCTTCCGGCGATCCGTCTGCACAGGCCTGCCGCGGAAGCGCCGGGCGAGGTATTCCTTGAGGAGTTTGGACTCGTCGACTTCCCCATACGCTGCTTCGATCGCCCGCCCGGCCAGCTCCGCTGCTTCTTCTCCCGGACCGAGCCGGAAGCGCAGGTCACGCGATACACGCCGCTTGCCGAGCTTCTGATTGTCCAATCTCCAGTGGGCGAAGGAGTGCGCGAATTTCTCGTCGTTCAAGTACCCAAGATCAGTGAGCCGGGTCAGGATTTTGTCCACGTCGGAGCCGCTGGCCGCGCGCCGCTGCAGCTTGCGCTGCATCTCCGACGCGGAGCAGGCCCGCCGCGCCAGTGAATTTAGCGCGTAGGTGAACAGCGCGGGCGCCTCGAGACGAGTGGGCTTTTTGGCCATGCTAGAATTCCTCTATTCTAAAGCAAGCCAAACAATGGATCGCGCAAAGCCGCCGTGTGGTGGGTTTCACGGGAGCGGGCATCTCGACCGAATCGGGCATCCCCGACTTTCGCAGTCCCAACGGAGTGTGGGCCAACAACCGCACCGTCTACTTTCAGGAATTCGTCAGCAACCACGACGATCGCGTCGAGTATTGGCGACAGAAGGCCGAGATGTGGCCGGCGATGCGCGATGCGGCTCCCAACGCCGGGCATCGCGCCTTCGTGCATCTGGCGCGCGAGCGAAAGTTGCGATGCCTCATCACGCAGAACATCGATGGACTGCATCAGCGCGCCGGGCTCGATCCGGAACTCGTCGTGGAACTCCACGGGACTTCGGTCGAGGCGTCGTGTCTGCAATGCGGCCATCGCATCCCTATGGATGAAGCCGTGGCCCGCGTGCAGGCGGGCGAGCTGGCGCCGGAATGCGCGCAGTGTCACGGCTACCTGAAACCGGCGACGATTTCCTTCGGCCAAGCGATGCCTCAGGAGGCAATGATTCGCGCCGCCGCGGCAGCGTCCGACTGCGACGTATTTCTATCGGTAGGATCGTCGCTCGTGGTACATCCGGCTGCCGGCTTCCCTGCCCTCGCCAAGCAGCGCGGCGCGCGGCTGATCATCATCAACCGCACACCGACTCCGCTCGATTCAGTAGCCGACCTGGTGCTGAATCAGGAAATCGGCGAAGTATTGCCGGAGCTTGCCGGCATGTCCGCGGGAGCCTGATCCTTGGCGACACCCAGTGCCATGATGCCGCCCGCCACATAGGCGGCCCCTACGACGAAATAGCCCGCGACGAGCGAAACGTGTTCAGCCAGATAGCCTACGCCCATCGTCAGGATCAATTGCAGCACGATGCCCGCAAAGGTGAAGACGTTCTGCGTCCGGCCCATCAGGTGCTGGGGCACGACGCGCATCAATCCGCTGTTCGCCGCGACCCCGATGATGCCGCGGCCCGTGCCCATGATGAAAAAGAGCACCACGGCTATGGACAGAATTCCGGAATAGGGCTGCGCCGCGCAGGCGACGCCGGTGAGCAACAAGGCGGCCCACAGGACGCTGACTCCGCCGTTGGCCTGCCGCATCATGGTGCCTGCATACGCGCCGGAGAAGATGGCGCCCAAGCTCCATCCCGCGGCGCAGAAGCCGAAGCCCCGCGCGCCGGTGTGCAGGATCTTCATGTTCAGCGGCGCGGTGAGAACGTTCTGGCTCATCATGCCGGCGGTGAAGAGGGCAATGACCACGCCCAGGATCAGCACGGTCCGGTGGTGCACCGTGTACTTGAGCCCGTCGATGAAGTCCCGATAAAAAGCAATCTCCGTGCCCGCATGGGCGCCGTGGCTGACCAAGTGTTTCCCTTTGCGCAGGCCGAACATCAGCAACGCCGAAAGAGCGTAACTCGACGCATCGAGCGCCAGGACGCCGCTGAGGCCGAGGCGCTGGTAGAGAAAGCCGACCAGGCTGCCCGCCAGCATCCAGCCGGCTTGCGCGCCGGTCATCACCAGGGCGTTCAGCGGCACGACGTCCTTGGCCTCGACCATTTCCTGCGAGAGGGCCGCCATGTTCGGCCAGAACATGAACGCCCCGAGGCCCAGGACAACGCCCATCGCGTAGATGTGCCACACCTGGACGCGGCCGGTGAACGCCAGATACACGACGATGGCCACCGCCACGCCGCGGATGATGTCCAGCGTCATCGTGGTGTAGCGGCGGTCCAGGCGATCTATCAAAACGCCGCTGAAAGGCAGAAAAAACAGGGACGGCAGTGTGATAACGGAAATGAGCAGCGCTACGGCATTTTCGGATCCGGTTCGTTCAAGAACGAACCAGATGATGGCGGCGTGATTCAGCCCGCTGCCAATCATCGAGATGAAATTGGCGAGGAGAATGACGCGGTACGACCTGTTGCGCAGCAGGGACAGCATGGGTCATTGTCACCATCAGTCTGAGAAGAAACGAAACTAACGTTCCAGTTTGGCGCCGCCGGCAGCCGACTGCATCTGGTCGCGGGCCGCGTCGGCCGTGGAGCTGATACCCGAGACGCGCAGCTTGAAGTCGTCGGGATTCGAGGCTTGATGCAGCGCTTCTTCGTAGGTGATGAGCTTGGCTTTCCACAGCTCGTAGAGCGACTGGTCGAAGGTCTGCATGCCGTACTGCGAAGTACCGCTGGCGATGGCCTCGCGGATCATGCGGGTCTTGTCGGCGTTGATGATGCAATCGCGCACAAAACCGGTGGCGATGAGCACTTCCACTGCGGGCACGCGGCCGACGCCGTCGGTCTTGCGCACCAGGCGCTGTGAGATGACGGCCTTGAGTACGGAAGCGAGCTGCATGCGCACCGGCTTCTGCTCGGGCGGCGGAAAGACGGCGATGATGCGCTGAATCGTCTCGGTGGCGTCGAGGGTGTGGAGAGTGGAGAAGACCATGTGGCCCGTCTCGGCCGCAAGCAGCGCGGTCCCGATGGTTTCGAGGTCGCGCATTTCGCCCACCAGAATCACGTCCGGATCCTGGCGCAGCGCTGCGCGCAAGGCCACCGAGAAGTTGTGCGTATCGACTTCCACTTCCCGCTGGTTGACGAACCCCTTTTTGTCGCGGTGCAAATACTCGATCGGGTCCTCGATGGTGATGACGTGATCGGTGCGGGTGGAGTTGACCTGGTCGATCATGGCCGCAAGCGTGGTGGACTTTCCGCTTCCGGTCGTTCCCGTCACCAGGATCAGCCCGCGGCGTTCGCCGCAGATACTTTGGATCACGGGCGGCATATTCAACTCTTGCAACGTGCGGATCTTGGTCGGCACCACGCGCAAAACCAGGCCCACGTTGCCGCGCTGCTGGAAGACGTTTACACGGAAGCGTCCCAGTCCCGCCACGCCGTAAGCCATATCGAGCTCGGCGTTGTCTTTGAATTTTTGCTTCTGCCGGTTGGACATCATGCTGAACGCCATGCTCAACATGTCCTCGGGCGAGATGCGGGCATACTCGGTCAGCGCAGTCAGTTCACCGTCGATGCGGCAATACGGATAGTTGCCCACCTTGAGGTGAAGATCGCTGGCCTTGCGCTCCACCGAGACCCGCAGCAAGTCGTCGATATGCATAGTGGCAAGTATTATAGACCAGTTGTCAATTTTTCCCGACACCTGCGGCCCTAGGCCCTTGATTTCGTTGAAGGCGCAAATGGACCGGGAGTTGCTCCTCTCAGGGGCATGTCGAATTCTCAAGAAATGATCCGCGTGCAGGAAAGCTTTCTAGCGCCTTTCGAACGAACCTGTCTGCTGTGGCTCGCCGCTCGCACTCCCAAACCGATTGGTCCGGACCATCTCACGATATTGGGATTGTCGGCCATGCTGATGGCCGGTGTCTGCTACGCGTGGGCTCGCACTTGGCCGCCGGCTCTGGTGCTGGTCTGCGCGTGTCTCGCGCTCAACTGGTTCGGCGACAGTCTGGACGGAACGCTGGCCCGCGTGAGGAATCAGCAGCGGCCTCGTTACGGCTTCTACGTCGATCACATGGTCGACGCGGTCGGCGCGCTCTTTTTGCTAGGCGGGCTGGCTTTTTCCGGCTACATGAGCGAGCGCGTGGCCCTGGCGATGCTCATCGGATTCTTGCTCCTTTCCATCGACTCGTACCTCGCGACGTATTCCCTCGGTGTCTTTCACATCTCCTTCTGGAAGTTCAGCCCGACGGAGATGCGCATCCTGCTCTCGATCGGGAATCTCTACGCCCTCGCCAAACCGGAAGTAAAAGTATTCGGCGAGCGCTTCCTGTTCTTCGACGTGTCCGGATTCATTGCCGTTCTCTCCATGAGCGTGGTTTTGCTGCTCTCGGTAGGGCGCAACACCATGGCGCTCTATCGCGCGGAGCGCGTCGGATGAGCCGGTGGTGGAGATTCAATCTCGTCGGAGCGGCCGGCGTTGGCGTTCAAATCGCCGTGCTGGCCGCGCTGAGATACTGCGGCCTCCATTACCTTGAGGCAACCGTGCTGGCGGTGGAGTCCGCGGTGCTGCACAACTTCTTCTGGCATCGCAAATGGACCTGGGCCGATCGCGGCCTGCCCAGCCTCGCGCAAAGCCTGGCGCGTTTTCATCTCCTCAATGGAACCGTGTCACTCGTCGGCAATTTTCTGATCATGTGGCTGCTCGCCGGCGAGATGGGAATTCCTCCCGTGCCGGCCAACCTGATCGCCATCGCCCTCTGCGCGGCGGCCAACTTTATGCTCGCGGACCGCTTGGTCTTTGGTGTTATACTCTCCCATCACGGTCTAGGAGACCCTTATGAAAAAGCATCTTTCACTGTTGACCTTGGCACTGCTGGCTCTGGGGACGCTCTCCCTCTGCGCGCAGGATTCCCATCCCGATTTTTCGGGCACTTGGAACCTGGATGTCGCCAAGAGCGATTTCGGGCCGATGCCTCCCAGCACTTCGGAAAAGCGCGAGATTGAGCACAAAGATCCCAAACTGAAGGTCAAGTCCACCAGCGTCGGGCAGCAAGGGGAACGCAAGACGGAATCGAACTACACCACCGACGGCAAAGAAAACACCAACACTCAGGGTCCGATGGAAGTGAAGTCGACTTCCAAGTGGGATGGCAAGAAGCTGGTGACGCTGGCGAAGGCCGACTTCCAAGGCAACCCCATCGAGTTCAAGGACACCTGGGAATTGGCGGAAGACGGCAAGATGCACACGCTCACGCGCGAGATTAAGGGTGGATTCGGCGAGTTCACCGTAAAGCTCATCTTCAATAAGGAGTAGTTCCGTGGTGTTGGACGGAGTCCCGGCGTTCGGCCTTGGACTCCTGTCCATCGGTTTCGCCCTCGGGACGCTTCTCCATCTTCTTCTGATGGTGCTCGTGTCGGCGCGTCCCGCGTTGCGCCGCCTCGATCGCCTCTTCCTCCAACTCTTCTCGGCTCTGTTCTTCTGGCATGCCGGAAATCTCTTTGCCTTGATCCTCGATCCCTTTGAGGGCCAACGGCGGCTGGTCCTGATGATCACCGCCCGAACCCTGGCTTTCACCGGCCTCGCGGTCATCTCGCCGCTCATGGTCGACCTCCACGCCGAGTATGCGCAGCCCGCGTGGCGGCGCTTTGTGTGGATCTTCTACCTTCCCCTTCTCGCCGGACCGTTCGGTGTCTGGGCCGCGGCCGCCAGTCCCGGAATTCCGCGCGGCCCGTGGACCACCGGTTACATCCTCTATTTCTCGACGGCCCTGCTGATTTGCGGCTGGGTGAACGTGAAGCTGGCACGGGATTCGCCATTGCGAATTCTTCACGCGTCCCTGGGCGGCGTCTTCTGGCTCCTGGCCGCGGCCTGCGTGTACAGCTTTTTGATCGCGAGTGGCGGCACGGCCGAGGGGATCTTCCAGCCGCTGTTGTTGCTCTCCTCGATTGTGCCGAGCGCCCTCGCCGGATACTGGATGTTCCGTTTCAATTTCCTCGAAGCGGCCGCGCAGCGAAACGTTGTGCTAGGCAGCCTGGGCCTCGTCGGCCTGCTGGCGTACGTCCTGGTGATCGAACGCTTGGCGCGCCGTCTCGAACAATTGGGCTATCTGCCCGCGTTGGTCACCGAGGCAGCGATGGTCTGCTTCCTCGTGCTGATGGTCGAACCGATCTCGCGGCGGTTCCGGCAATGGATGTCCGGCCAGGTCGCCGAGCAACTAGAGCGCGTCGAGGCGTTACACAAGGTCCTGCAAGATGCCGCGCTTGCGGGATCGCCGGAAGAATTCCCGAGCCTCGCTGGAAAGAGCCTTACCGAGTTCTTCGGATTTCCCGTGCGAGTGGCCGCCGATGGTGAGCTGTTTCCCGAGCCGGGACGCCCGCTGCGAGTGCGCGAAGCGGGAGCGCTTCGCGGGCTCGCGCTGCACACGCGCGAAGGCGTGCGGTTATCGAAGCTCTTCGCCGAGCGTGTTCGACTCGAACAGGAACTTGCGGAGCGCAAGAAGATGGCCGCGCTCGGACAGATGGCCGCGTTCATCGCTCATCGCTTGAAGAATCCGCTGAGCGCGATGCAAACGCTCGTCCAGGTCATCGCGGAGCAGGCGCCTTCCGTGGCCGGTCACTGCGCCGTGATTCGCGGCGAGATCGGCCGCCTCAATACTTCCGTCACCGACCTGCTGAAATTCACGGGCCCCGATCAGGATCGCCGGCCGCACGCCTTGATCGAGTCACGATCGGCGATCGCCGAGGCGGTCGCCCTGTTTGCCGCGGACGCCAAGGAAAAAGGCGTCGCTATTGAGATGAAGGTCGCGCCGGATGAGCAGTTGCCGATCCCTCGCGACTGGCTGCATGACGTTCTTGTGTCCCTGCTGGGAAATGCGCTGGACGCGGCGCCTTCGGGATCGCGCGTGCTCATTTCCTGCGCGGGCAACGTGCTCGCCGTCGAGGACGAAGGATCGGGCGTCGCACCCGAGTTTCGCGAGAGGATCTTCGATCCATTCTTTACGCAAAAGCCGGGCGGCACGGGCTTGGGACTCGCGCTCGTCCGCCGCAGAGCGCAGGAGTCCGGCGCGGAAGTTCGCTGCCACTCCCCGGCCTCGAATGGCCGCGGCGCGAGATTTGAGATAGTCTTTCCCAATGGCCACAATCCTAGTGGTGGATGACGAGCCCGCAGCGCGCTACGCCCTCCGCCAGGCCTTCCAGTCGGAATATCGCGTCGTCGAAGCAGGATCGGTCGCCGAGGCGCGTGAGCGGCTGGCATCCGACCGCCCTTCCGTCGTGCTCCTCGATCAGAACATGCCGGGTGAAGACGGTCTGAGTCTGCTGCGCGAGATCGGGAAAGCTGTGGATTCCCCCGCCGTGGTGATGATCACGGCTCACGGATCGGAGCGCCTGGCTGTGGACGCCATCAAGGCCGGCGCGTACGACTATCTCGCCAAGCCGTACGAGCTCGACGAATTGCGGCTGGTGGTGGCGCGCGCGCTCGAGCGGCAGCAACTGGTGGGCGAGGTCCGCGGTCTGCGCGAACGTCTTGCGGCGGAAGGCGAATTCGGCCGGATGGTGGGCAATTCCCCGGCGATGCGAAATCTGTTTCGCAGCGCCGCCCAGGTGGCCGAAAGCGATCTGGCGGTGATGATCCGGGGCGAGAGCGGCACGGGAAAAGATTTGCTGGCTCAGGAAATCCACGCCCGCAGCCGCCGGGCCGATCGTCGCTTCGTGGCGCTGAACTGCGCCGCGCTTCCCGAGACGCTGGTCGAGAGCGAATTGTTCGGCTTCGAGAAAGGGGCTTTTACCGGCGCAACGACGCAGCGCGCCGGCAAGTTCGAACAAGCCCACCTTGGAACGCTCTTCCTCGATGAAATCGGCGACATGGCCCTCGGGACCCAAGCCAAGATCCTGCGTGCGACTGAGTCCGGCGCGATCGAGCGGCTCGGGAGCGGACAGGCGATCCAGGTGGATGCGCGTTTGATCAGCGCGACGAACGCCGATCTCGACGCCGCCATTCAGGAAGGCAAGTTCCGCCAGGACCTTTTTTACCGTCTTGCGGGCGTCACGCTCGACATGCCGCCTCTCCGCGCGCGCCGCGCGGACATCCCCTTGATGGTGGAGAAATTCTGGCGGGAACTGCAACGCAAGTACGAACGCACCGGTCCCGAGCTGACGCGCGACATCATGACACGCCTGGAGGAGGCGCAGTGGCCGGGGAACGTCCGCCAGCTTCGCAACACGGTGGAAAAACTGTTCGTGCTCGGCGAGCTCGATCCCGCGATCGCCTCGGAGGCGCCCATGGACGGAGACTATCGTGAAGCGAAGCGCCAGTTTGAAATCGCTTATCTCTCCCGCAAGCTGCGCGAGTTTGGCGGCAACGTGACACGCACTGCGGCAGCGATTGGCCTCGAGCGCCAGACGCTACAAGAAAAAATCAAACAATTGCGAATTGTCCGGGAAGGCTGATTACCCGGCCTGTTTGCGCTGGGCGATCTCCATCTCGGTGCGCGTGATCCACTGCTCGCAGAGAGCGCGGAAGGCCTCGGCGGCATGAGCCAGGGACTGCTCCTGAATTCGCTCCAGATTCTTGCGGAACTCCACTTCGCCCTCGGAGGCGCGCGCCGGCATCTCTCGCGCCAGAGTCTCGCGCGCTTCGCGAACCTGCTCGAGCATCTCGCGACAAATCTGCTGCGCTTTGTCCTGCAGTTGATTCAGGGACGCGGCCGCCGATTCCTGGAACGCGTGATGGCGGTCGCGTTGGACGTCTTCGCCGCGCTGCCCCAGTTCCTGCAATAAGCGCTCGTGCTCCTTGCGCTCCTTTTGCATCGTACGGTCGAGAGCCAGGGCCGCGGCGTTCCCGCCATGTTCCATCAACCTCTCGGTTGAAGCGACGATTTGGTCCGAGAACTCCTTCAGTCGCGATTGGAACGCTGCGAGCGTCGATTCCCCCGCGGACGCCACGCTCTGACGAGCGGACTCCACGGGACTGCGCACAGTTTCCTGCATTTTGTCGCTTAGGACACCCGCGTACTTGTCGAGCGTGCCTTGCGCTTGCCTCGTGGCGCTATCGAGGGACGCCCGGCCTTCTTCGATCCGCTGGCCGAGTGTATCCATGCTCTTGACGATGTCCGCTTTGGTCTGCTCGGAGGACGTGTGGAAGGAGTCGAGCGAGGCGCGCTTCTTGTCCAGCTCGCCTTGGAGCGCGGCGAACTGCGCATCGACGGACTGACGCCATTGCTGAATCTCGTTTTCGGTCTGGCTGCGGACTCGAGCCAGGGCTTGTTGCTGTTGCTCGATTCCGCCGATGACCTCGGCGACTGCGCCCAGCGCCTTGGCCTGCTGATCCTCCACCTTTCCCACGCCCTTTGCCGCCGATTGTCCCAGCACCTGCATACTCTGTCCGGTTCGGCGATCGAGGGCCTCCAAGTGCTCTGCTGTCTTCTCGTCGAGCACCTGCCGGGCCTGACTCAGGCCCTGCGTGTGATCGGCGGCTTTCTGCGCAAGCGCCTGGCCGAGTTCCTCGCACCGGCGATCGAGCACGGCGAACAACTCCGGCAGGCGAGCGGATGCCGCGGCCATCTCCTGTTCGAGCAGGCCGTGGAATCGCTCGCGTCCTTGCTGCGAGGACTGCTCCAGTTTCGCGCTGAAAGCGCCGTGCGTCGATTGCAGCGACCCGGCAACGCGCTCCTGAAGCTGCGCTTCCAGGGCCACGATGGCCGCGCCGACTTTTCGCTCGAGCTCGGAGGCCCGGACTCCCAAGCTGGTCTCCTGCTCCGCGGAGACTCTCACCAGCCGCGCTCGATTCTCCTCGGTGTTGACGCGCAGCATGTCCAGGCCGTCTCGAAGCGCCGCTCGCCCTTTCTCGAGAGTCTCGAGCAAACGGTCGAGCGCTTCTTTGCGGTTGTCGTACATGCCCATCAAGGAACTGAAATGGGTTTCCAGGTCCTGATGTCGTTGCAGCCCCTCGCGCTGAAGTCCCGTATTCAGTTCCTGCCGGTCGGCCGAGGTCTGCTCGAGAATGCGCGAGGTTTCGAGCGACTTCCGATGGGGCGCATCACTGATCTGTTCGAGGCGCGCCTGGGCGGCCTGTCCAGCCGATTCCATCTCCGTCAGACGGACCGTCGAAGCTTCATTGAGGCGATGGACAGCGGCATCGCTCAGCGACGACAAGGACTGGCGGCTGCCGGCCAGGCGCTGGTCCGTTGCCTCCATCAGCTCATTGGCGGAAGTCCGCGCTCGTTCCAGACGCTCGCCGAGAGGACCGGCCACCGCTTCTCCCAGGTTCCGAAACTCAACCAGGCGGTTCTGCAGGCCGGATTGATACTGCTCGAGAAGTTGGCGGCTGCTCTCTTCCGATGTCCTGCGCGCTTGGCTTTCGAGCCCGGCCATCGCCGTCTTGGTGCTGCTGAAGGTCTGATCGAGCCATTGCGTGGTCGAAGCTTTTTGCTCGCTCACGATCCCGGCAATGAATCGCTCCATTTCCCTGCCGAGTTCCGGCGTCTTCTCGCGGTATTCCCGGATTCCGCCTAGTACCAGGTTCTGGATGTCGGCGCCGGCTTTGTCGAGCGCCTGCTGAACGTCTTGCTTCAAGCGATCGAGATGAGCCGTGGTCTGGCGGCGCCACTCCGCCGATTGAGTTTGCACGTCGGCCAGCGTCTTGCGTTGCAGTTCGAGGTCCGCGGCGACGCGTGCCACGATCTCGTCTGCCTTGGGAGTCTCCCGAAGCCTGAGCTGCTGGAAAGTCTCCTCGGCGGCGTGCAAGCTGGTTTCACACTCGCGGGTCAGATCGCCGATCTTCTGGCGCAAGCCCGCCGAATCTTTCTCCAGTTGGGCCAGGATCCGCGCCGTTTCCGCACGGATGGATTCGGACGCCGCACGCACCTGCACCGTCGATTCGCCCTCGATAATACTCTTCCACGAGGTGAAGGACTCGACCTGCGCGGCCAGCGCTGAGGAATTCTCGCGACGCGCGTCCTCTACCTGCGAGGAAAACTCCATCAGCATGGACGCTGCTTGATTGCGGAGCGCTTCGGCTTTGCGGACGAGAGATTCGAGGGCCCGGTCTTCCGCGAAGGCCGGCTTCTCTTCAGGTTCTGTTTCGTACTCTTGGCCGTTGCGCTGGAAGAAATCTTTCCAGTCCCTCGGGAAATCCAGCCCCCAATGCCCGTCGTCCCCGATGAACTCGATGCCCAACAAGAGAGACCCGGCTTCTTCATCCGGCTTGACCGATACGACGTGGGCGCGCATGGGCTCGGAGCCCGGACGGCGAATGGCGATGGGCGATCCGACGGCGAAGTTGCGGCGGGTGCTGATGCTGGCGCCGTACTTGCTGACATCGCGGGTGCGGGTGTCCTCCACCAACACCGATCCGTCCGCGCCCTTGCCGGCGATCTTTACATCCACCGCCTTGGCTAGCCGCGGACTCCGTCTTTTCTTGGTTTTACTCATAGTAAAGCACAACCCAATCTACGACGCAGCACGGCTTGTCGCCGCCCTCTCGCTCCACGATGACGTTCCATGTGGCGCGCACGCCTCCCGCGACGTCATCGACGGACCGCAACGTGAACCGCGCTCGAATCTTCGAGCCCGAAGGAACGGGCGCCGGAAACCGCAGGCGATCGGCGCCGTAGTTCACGCCCATTCGGATGTTCGGCACTCGCACGATGCGCGACATCGGCACCAGCAACGACATCGTGAAGAATCCGTGCGCGATGGTTGTCCCATACGGCGATTCTTTTCGCGCCCGTTCCGGATCGGTGTGGATCCACTGCGGATCTTCCGTGGCCTCGGCGAAGCGGTTGATCTGCTCCTGCGTGACCTCGCGCCAGTCGCTGACCGCGACTTCGCGCCCGACCTGCTCGCGCAGGTGCTTCAGGTTTTCAATGACAGGTTTGGACATGGCGCTACCGCAGCGCCGGCTCGGGAACCCGGTCCTTCGCCTTCACCGGCGTCAACCATCCGTAACGATCGGGAACGCGTCCTTCGGTGATACTGAAAAACTCCTTCTGCAAGGCCTGCGTCACAGGACCGCGTCTTCCGCTGCCGATCGTGATGCGATCGACCGAACGGATCGGCGTGATCTCGACCGCCGTGCCGCAGAAGAACAGTTCGTCGGCCAGATAGAGCCACTCGCGCGGGATATTCTGCTCCACGACGTTCAGGTTCATCTCCGCAGCCAGCCTGATCACCGAATCGCGCGTCACGCCCGGCAGAATGGAGGCGGAGAGCGGCGGCGTATACAGTTTGCTGTCGCGCACCAGGAACAGATTCTCGCCGCTCCCTTCGCTCACAAAGCCGTTCGGATCGAGCGCGATTCCCTCGGAGTAGCCGTTGACCACGGCTTCCATCTTGATGAGCTGCGAATTCATGTAATTGCTGGCCGCTTTGGCGATCGCCGGCAGGGTATTCGGATGCATCCGCTGCCAGGACGACACGCAAACGTCCACGCCCTGATCGTGCGCCTCTGCGCCGAGATACTTACCCCACGCCCACGTAAGCAGGTAGACGTCCACGGGAGTGTTTCCCGGATTCACACCTACCTCTCCGTAGCCGCGCAGCACGATGGGCCGCAAGTAGCCGCACGAGAGCCCGTTCGCAACCACCACTTCAGTCATGCCTTCCATGATCCGATCGAGGGTGAAAGGAATCTCCATCCGGTAGATCTTGGCGGAGTCGAAGAGCCGGCGCGTATGCTCCTTAAGTCGGAAAATAGCAGGACCTGCAGGAAGCGCGTAATAACGGATGCCCTCGAAAACGGCCGAGCCGTAGTGCGCGACGTGGGAGGCGACGTGAATGTGCGCGTCGTTCCAGGGGATGAGGTTACCATTGTGCCAAATCTTCTCTGTAGGCGTTATCGGCATATCGGGTTTATCTCCTATAAGGCTAGCTGGCAGTATAACATGGCGGGCATCTCCCATCCTGCAAGGGAGGCCACTTGGACCCCTAGTTCCAGGACCCCTGTACTGCATCCTGCAGTTTCCGGGCCACGTCTAATGGAGTGAGTCGAGGTAAACGACTATGGCCACACCAGCAAAAGCGCTTCTGGACCCCAGGCAGAAAAGCCCCGTCGCCCGGGACTTTGAAGAGTACTTGAGGGCCAAGATCGTGGGCCAGGAAGCGGCCCTCGAAAAGGTCTCCTCCATGTACCAGGTGTTCCTGGCCGGCCTCAACCCGCCGGGCCGCCCCATCGGCAACCTGCTCTTCCTCGGTCCAACCGGATCGGGTAAGACGCGCGTCGTCGAAGCCGTGGCCGAAGCGCTCTATGGCGATCCTCGAGCGCTCATCAAGATCGATTGCGCCGAGTTCCAGCACAGCCATGAGATCGCCAAGCTGATCGGCTCGCCTCCGGTATATCTGGGGCATCGCGAAACACATCCCCTGCTTTCGCAAGAGGTGCTGAATCAAT
>CAZRND010000003.1:0-35268 GCA_964601345.1 uncultured Acidobacteriota bacterium
GCGGGACGTATTGGGGGACGTGCGAGCGATGGTGCTTCACCACGCCGGGGATGCCGGCCAGTGCGGTCATGCCCGCCGCGGTTGGGGACTGCAACGGCGATCCGGGAACGCCGGTGAGGCCGACCGGATTGTATTCGAAGTTTCCAAAGTAGAACAGCTTGTCCTTCTTGATCGGTCCGCCGACAGTCGCGCCCAGGCGGTTATTGTCGTAGCGCGGCTGCGATTTCAGACCCTGCGTCCACTGCAGGGCATCGAGGGCGTTGAGATTGCGGTTCTGCAGGTACTCATAAATCGTTCCATGGATCTTGTTGCCGCCGCTCTTTCCCACGGCGTTGAAGACGCCGCCCGAGGCGCCGCCGAATTCCGGGCTGAACTGGTTCTGCAGCAGCGAGACTTCCTGCACCGCTTCGTTCGAGACATACACCAGTGGTCCGGTCGAGTAGTGGTTGACGTTGCTCACGCCGTCCAGGAGGAAGGTGTTGTCTTCGGGACGCTGTCCGGCGACGGAGGGCCCTGTTCCTTGGCCCACTCCGCCCTGCGAAGCCACACCCGCGCCGATCAAACTCAGGTTCCAGATACCCGCGCCCTGGCCCGCGGCAGGTAGGTCCACCATCTGGCGGGTCTCATACGTGGTTTGCACCTGCGCCGTGGTTGTATCGAGCGCGATGCCCGCGGCGGTCACTTCCACCGTCGTAGACACCGACCCGACTTCCAGAGTCAAGTTGGCCGTGGCCACTTTGCTCAGTTCCACGCGCAGGTTCTTCAGGCTGAAAGTGGTGAACCCCTTGGCGGTGGCGGAGACGGAGTAGCTTCCGACAGGCAGGTTCGAAAAGCGAAACACTCCGCTGCTGTCCGAAGTCGCCAGCGTCTTCACGCTGGTCGATTCATTGGTTGCGGTCACCTGCGCGCCCGGGATCACTGCGCCGGTCTTGTCCGAGACCGTACCAGTCAGGTCGCCGCTGATCGCCTGACCGAAAGCCACGGTGCTGACGGTGGCGATAATAAAGAGAGCAAATCCAAGTGTGAGTCGTTTCATTGACCTTCCCCTTCCGAAGAGATAACTTAACAATGTTATGCCTATGAAACTGTAAGGCATGTTTGAGTCCAAGACAACTGTTATTTGTAAGCCCATGTTAAGACAATGGTACTTGAATTACCTTACTCTCAAAAATCATAGAGAATACCAAAAACTGTATTGCCTGCGACCGGTTCTTCTGTAATGAACATTTCACCCATTGGAATGGTCTTGAGCGCGGGCATGGCCGTTATTGCGAGGGCGCTCGGCTTGGTGACGAACTCTGGCGCGATCTTCGGAGCCGCGGTTGCCGCGGCGCTCTACATGTTTGCAGGGCCGCCGGGATTCGCGATGCTGGCGGCTTTCTTCGTGATCGGATCGGCGTCGACGCGCATCGCCGGCGGCCGTCACGATCCTCGCAACGGCTGGCAGGCCGTTGCCAATGCCGGAGCCGCGGTGCTCTTCGCCTGGATCGGTTGGCCCTTCGCGCTCGTGGCGTCTCTCGCGGAAGCGGCTGCCGATACGGTGGCCAGCGAGATGGGTCCGCTGTCGCGCGGTCCCGTATTTCTTCTCGTGAGCGGCGCCAAGGTTGCTCCCCGCACTTCAGGGGGCGTCTCGGTGGCGGGAACTCTCGCGGGAATCGCGGCGGCAGCCGTGATGGCCGTCCTGGCCTTGGCGCTGCGCATGATTTCTCTCGATCAGGTTCCCGGCGTGGTGCTCGCCGCGGCCACGGGAAGCGCTATCGACAGCCTGCTCGGAGGCACGCTCGAAAAACGCGGATGGCTCAACAATGACGCCGTAAATTTTCTCGGCACGCTCTCCGCCGGACTGCTGATTGCCGGCTTCTAAAAAAGCGAAAAGAGAAGCCGCCGATGCAGATGCACGCCGACAAAACCCAGGCCTCTTTCCATCTTATCGGCGAGAATCGGCGAGCCAACCTGCGCGAAAGCGATGGCCCGCCGCAGGCCAGCGCCTTCGGCGCAGGTTTGGCTATCGGCGGTTGCTTTTGTCTGTGGTTGCTTTTTTCCGTCGATGGTGGTCAGATAGCACCCTATGGACGCGCTCGGGATGATTGAAACTCGCGGCTTGATCGGCTCCGTCGAAGCCGCCGATGCCATGGTCAAGGCTGCCAACGTGGTCTTGATCGGACGCGAATACATCGGTGCGGGCTACGTGACGGTGATGGTGCGGGGCGACGTCGGCGCGGTCAAGGCCGCCACCGACGCCGGCGCCGCGGCAGCCCGTCGCGTCGGCGAGCTGATCGCCGTGCATGTGATCCCGCGTCCTCACGGCGACGTCGAGAAGTACCTGCCCGGCGGGGACGGCAAGAAGGCCAAGGGATCGGCGGGGTAATCCTTGCTGCGCGACGACGATCTCCTCTCTCTGCAGGAAGCCCGTGACCTCGCGGAGAAGGCCTACCAGGCCTCCCGCCAATTTCTCTCTTTCACGCAGGAAAAAGTCGATGCCATCATCGACGCCATGGCCCAGGCGGCGACCGCCGCCGCGCAGGATCTCGCGCGTGAAGCGGTCGCCGAGACCGGATACGGCGTCGAGGCCGATAAGGTCGTCAAGAATCTCTTCGCCTCGCAGGATGTGTACCAGGCCATCCGCGGAATGAAGACGGTGGGCGTCGTCCGTGAAGATGCCGCCGCCAAGGTGATCGAAATTGCCGTGCCGGTAGGCGTGGTGGCCGCCGTCCTGCCGACCACGAATCCCACCTCCACCGCCATCTACAAGGTTCTGATCGCTCTCAAGGGGCGCAACGCCATCGTGCTCAGCCCGCACCCGAACGCCATCCAGTGCATTTGCCATACCGCAGACATTCTCTATCGCGCGGCGCGGGAAGCCGGAGCGCCCGAACACGTCATCAACTGCATGAAGCATCCGAGCATGGCCGGCACGAACGAGCTGATGAAGCATCGCCGCACCGGCGTCATCCTCTCGACGGGAGGCGCGAGCGTGGTGCGCGCCGCCTATTCGAGCGGCAAGCCGGCGTTTGGAGTCGGGCCGGGGAACGTCCCGGCGCTGCTCGAGCGAAGCTGCAACGTGAAGAAGGCCGTCGCCGACGTGGTTCGCGGCAAGACCTTCGACAACGGCACGCTCTGTTCGAGCGAGCAGGCGCTCATTGCCGAGGAGTCTCTTCGCCAGGAAGTCCTGGCCGAGCTGAAGTCGCAGGGCGCGTATTTCCTGAACGAAGCGGAATCCGCGGCCGTGGCGCGCACGCTGGTGACGCCGAACTTCACCGTGAATTCCAAGTACGCTGGGAAATCCGCGACCTTCATCGCGCAGGGCGCCGGGCTCACCGTGCCGCCCGAGACGCGTCTTCTGATCGCGCCGATGACCGGCGTCGGGCGCGAGCATCCGCTTTCCGCCGAGAAGCTTTCGCCGGTGCTCTGCCTCTACTTCGTCAAGGATTTTGCCGCCGGCATGGACGTGGCCGAGAGCCTGCTGCGTTTCGGCGGCATGGGCCACACCTGCTCCATCCACTCGCAGGATGATGCCCGCATCCGCGAATACGGACTGCGCATGCCGGCGTTTCGCGTGGTCGCCAACTCGCCGTCGACGCTTGGCGCGGTGGGCTACACCACCAGTTTCTTTCCGGCCATGACGCTTGGATGCGGCGCGGTCGGCGGCAACGTCACCAGCGACAACATCAGCCCGTTGCACCTGATCAATATCCGCCGCATCGGTTACGAGAAAAACTCCAAGCCCGCCGCGCAGCCGCAGCCCGTCACGACAGCCATGCTCACACCAGACAAGCCAACCATCGCGAGAATTGTGGAACAGTTTCTGAGGGAGAAGGGGCCCGCGCCAGAGAAAACCGCACCTACCCCCGCGCCTGCTGCAGCCGCTCCGGCGCCTCCGCCTCCGCCCGCTCCCAAAGTCGTCGACTTCGTGAGCGAATCCGACGTGCGCACGGCCCGCACGCGCAGTGAAAAAATCCTCATCGGCCCGCGGACCATCGTGACCCCCGCGGCGCGCGATCTTGCCTCTGACGCCGACGTCCTTGTGATGGTGAAATGACCGATCTCGATCCGGGCCGCCTGAAGAGCGAAATTCTCGACTATCTCCGGCAAACCGGCCAGCCCATCTTTTACAGCAACGGATCGCCGAACGAGGCGGGCTACACCTATTGGGACACGCGGAACTATCCCGACTGGCGGCAGTTTATCGACGCCGGCCGGGAAGCCGGTGTTGGCCTGTTGCTCTTCAGCTCGTTGACCTTCGACGCCGATGATCTGGAGATGGTTCTGAACCGCATCGACGAGCTCGAAGCCCCCAAGGAAGAGCGCGACCATTACCGCCGCCAGCTCGAGCCGTTGCGGCGCCAGATCGGCCAAGTCGCTTGGGTGCGCATGGCCTACCATTACCAGGGACGCTGGCTCGCTTACGAGCGTCTGGCGTCCTGGTACGCCGATTATCGCGACGTGATGGAGGAGATCGACGCCCTCTTCCCCGAATTTGAGGAGGCCGACCAGGAAGACGAGGATGACGACCGAGGCCCGGGCTTCTTCTCTCCGAACTAAATGGACGCTCGCCGCTCCCAGCGACGCGGCGGTTGAAACGCTGTGCCGCGAGCTCGGCATCTCGCCTCTGCTTGCGGCGCTGCTGATCAATCGCGGGCACAGCGATCCCGCCGGGGCGCGAAAATTCCTGAATCCCTCGCTCGACGATCTCCATGACCCTTTCCTGATGCGCGGCATGGACGCCGCGGTCACTCGCATTCTCGAAGCGGCGTCCCGCGGCGAGCGTATCCTCATCTACGGCGACTACGACGTGGACGGCGCGACGTCGGTCATCATCCTGCGCAAGGTGATCGAGCTGCTCGGCGGATCGAGCGTCTTCCACATCCCGCATCGCATTATCGAAGGCTACGGCATGCGCGAGGAGGTCATCGATCGCGCCGCCGCCGAGGGCGTGGGCCTGGTGATCAGCGTCGATACCGGCATTCGCGCGCGCCAGGTCGTCGAGCATGCGAACAGCCTGGGCCTCGACTGCATCATCACCGATCACCATCTTCCCGAGGAGGAAGTCCCGCGCGCCTTGGCGGTGTTGAATCCCAATCAACCGGGCTGCGAATATCCGGACAAGAATCTGTGCGGCGTGGGCGTGGTCTTCAAGCTGGTGGACGCGCTGATGCGCCGGCGAGGCGATCCGTCGCGGCAGCGGCTCCTCGAATCCTTTCTAAAGATTGTCGCGATCGGCACCATCGCCGACGTGGTCCCGCTCGTCGGGGAGAATCGCATCATCGCCCGCTTCGGCCTGGCCGGATTGCGACGTCCCGCGCATCCGGGACTCAAGGCACTGATCGCCGTGGCCGGCCTCGACGGTCGGGCGATCAGCTCGGGCGACGTCGGATTCCGCATCGCGCCGCGCCTCAACGCCGCCGGACGCATGGAGACGGCCAACGAAGTGATCCGTCTCTTTGAAGAGGACGGCGGCGAGGAGGTCGGCAAGATCGCCGAACGCCTCAACCAGCTCAACACCGACCGTCAGCAGGCTCAGGAGCGGATCCTGACGGAGATCGCCGAGCGCGTGGCCGAGCATCCCGAGCTCGTCGAGCCGTCTTCGCTCGTGTTCGAAGGCGAAGGATGGCACCGCGGCGTCGTCGGCATCGTCGCCGGACGTTTGCTCGAACAGCATCATCGTCCCGTGCTGGTGGCCTCAGTCGAAGGCGAGGAGGCCCATGCCTCCGGGCGCTCGATCTCGAAATTCCAGCTGCTCGACGCTCTCGATGCCCTGCACGCCGAGACGCCGGACTTGTTTCATCGCTACGGCGGGCATGCCGTGGCCGTGGGGTTGTCGATGGACCGCGCGCGTCTGCCCGAATTTCGCGAGCGGCTCGAAGCGCGCGCTCGCGCGCTGCTGACGCCCGAAGACCTGCAGCCGGAGGTGCGGCTCGACCGCGCCGTTCGTTTCCCCGATATCAACGCCACGCTGATCAACGACCTGGAGAAGCTCGCGCCGTTCGGCATGGGCAATCCGTCGCCGGTTCTCGCGGCGCGCGATCTCGAAGTCGTGGCCCGCCCGCGGGTCTACAAGGATCGTCATCTCGGTTTGCGGCTGCGTCAGGACGGGCTCGTGCTCGAAGCGATGGGATGGCAGAAGGCCGATCTTGCTCCTTCGTTGCAGCCGGGCGCGTGGGTTGCCGCGGCGTTTACCGTCGAACGCAACAGTTTTTCCGACGACTCACCGATGCGCCTGATCCTCCGCGACCTGCGGATCCAATCTCGCATGCAGTCGCGGTGATAGACTGGTAGTTCGCATGCCGGAGCCCGCGCCTAATCAATTCACTACCATCGCCCAGGTGTGCGAGCCCGAAGCCGCCGAAGTCCCCATCTCCGACCCGCCGCAACGCGGGATGCTCGGCGCGCTGCGCCATCGCGATTACCGCCTTTTCTGGACCGGGAACTTCCTCTCGAACATAGGCAACTGGATGCAGACGCTGGCCCAAGGCTGGCTCGTTCTGCAGCTCACGAACTCGGTTTTTCTGCTGGGCCTGGTGGGCTTCACCTCGTCGATGCCGACGCTGGCGTTCACGCTGGCCGGCGGCGTGATCACCGATCGCGCCGACCGCCGCCGCATGATGGTCCTGGCGCAGACGACGATGATGTTGATGGCCTTTCTGCTGTCGGGTTTGACGGCGCTCGGCGCGATCAATGTGTGGTCGATCGTGATCATCTCGTTCCTCTCGGGATCGGCGGCCGCCATCAGCGCGCCGGCTTATCAGGCGGTGATGCCGGAGCTCGTGCCGGCGAGCGACCTGACCAACGCCATCGCCATGAACTCGGCGCAATTTAATCTGTCGCGCATTCTCGGTCCAATGCTGGCGGGATTTGCGCTTGCCAAGATCGGATCGGCGGGCTGCTTCTTTTTGAATGCGCTGAGTTTTCTGGCGTTGCTCTTCGCTCTGCAGCGCATCCACCTGACGCCGCCGTCTCCGCACGCCACCGCCGGATTCTGGGAGCCGCTGGCCCACGGATTCCGCTACGTCCGCAGCCAGACCTACATGGTCGTGCTGATGACCATGGTGGCGCTGGCCAGCTTTTGCGCCATCCCGTACGTTACGCTGATGCCGTCGTTCGCGCGCGATATCCTGCAGCTTGGTCCGCTCGGTCTCGGTTACTTGATGGGCTCGTCGGGCGTCGGTGCGCTGGCCGGTGCGTTCCTGCTGGCCCGTTTCGGCGACGGACCTCGCAAGGGCGCGCGCTCGTGGCGCGGCTTTCTCACTCTGTACATTGCGCTGACCGTCTTTGCTCTCTCGCGCAACATGACCATCAGCGTGATCGCGCTGTTCTTCGCCGGAGGATCGATGGTTACGGCGGTGAGCACGGTCAACAACCTGCTGCAAAAGCACGTCGCTCAGGAGATGCGCGGCCGCGTGATGAGCATGCACGCCACGGCGTTCCTCGGCTTCGCGCCGATCGGCAGCCTGGCGGCGGGAGCCCTGGCGCACTCCTTCGGTCCCCCCGCCGCCCTCGCTGCGTTATGCCTCGCCGCCCTCGCGATCACCCTGGCGATCCCGTGGCGCATGCCCGAGATCAAGGAACTGGCGTAGCCTACGGCTTTTCCACCGGAGTCGCCGACGCCGACCGCAGGACATCGTTAAAGATGAACTTGCCTTCGGGCGGCATCATCATGATCTGCACCTTGTCGGAGAGGCGCTCGGCGATGATCTTCTGAATCAATAACGGATTCAGCTTCAGCGCCGCCGCCTCCTGCGTCATCCGCTCGTTGTCGGCGGCCGAGGTGACGCGTATCCGGTGGGCTTCCGCTTCCGCCAGGAGCTTGCGCCTCTCGAGCTCGGCCTTGCTGTCGGTGACCTTGGCGATGGCCGCGGCTTCCGCTTCGAGCCGCCTCTGCTCGATCTGCTTTTCCTTGAGCGGCAGAGTGTACTGCATGGCGTCGGATTCGCCTTTAGCCTGCAACACCGCCGCCTGGGCTTCGCCTTCGGCTTCTTTCACCCGGCGGACCCGTTCCGCCTCCGCTTCGAGTTCCGCGGTCTTCACCAGCTTCTGCTTGATCTCCACGTCGAACGCCAGGCGATCATTCTCCTGTTCCTTCAGAAGCAAGCCCTCGAGGCCGCGGGCAAATTCCTGCGGCAACTGGACGTCCCGCAGCATCACCTCCTTCACCAGGATGGAGTCGCCCGCCAGCTTGGCGGATATCTCGTCGGCCGCGCGCCGCCGGACCTCTTCTCGGCGCCCGCCGAAGAGTTCCCGGACCATGTAGTTCGGCGCGATCTGGCGGAAGGCGCTGCTGACCACGGGCGGAACCAGTTCCTTCTCCACCGACTCTACGGCGTTCGCATGGATGAGCGCCAGTTGCTTCGGGTCCAGGCGATACCGCACCGCCAGGCTGAGCCCGACGTGCAGTCCTTCCTTGGTCTGGACCTTGAGGACCTCGCCCTTCTTCGCGTCGTCCGCCACGGTGTCGTAGATCTGGTCGCGGATGTCGTAGAGCGCGACCCAATCGATCAGCGGAACGATGAGGTGAGCTCCCGGGTAGAGCGTTCCCGGCTGCGTTCCGGAGATCTGGCTGATCCTCACTCCGGCCATTCCGCTGGGGATCACCACCAGGCTCAGCCCGCAGAGCAGGGGAACGGCGCCCGCCGCGGCTAGTTTTGCCGCCGATTGCCAGTGAATGCGGATCGGCGGCATCGGCGGGACCTCCGGCTCGGGCGACCAGAATCGCCATTGTTGCGTGGCTCGGTAGATGTCGTAGAAGACGAGCGCCACGGCGCCGCACGTCAAAGCGCTTCCCGCGATCAACAACAGATACTTCAGTGTGAGCATTTCCTTACTCCTCCTGCGAACAGGCGAAGCAAGAAAAGGACCATTTCATTTGGAGGCCGATTTTATTGGGTTCGCAGCATACCGCGTGTTTTCGGAAACACAGGAATTAAACACAGAGACACACTTGTGTTTACTTTTGCGAGCCCGTCGCGGAGGCGCGGGACATTGCCGGCGCAACTCCGAGCGCGCTCGTGACAATGGCGTGGTAGGCGTAAGCCAAATCTTCCGGCACTTGCTGCAGGCGATTCACAATCGACTTGATTCTCTCGCTCGAGCTCGCCGCGGACGAGAGGCGCGCGACCATGTAGAGCGGCCAGAGGCGGTCGAAGAGACGCTTGGCGGCGAGCGGCGCGGAGTCCGCGGAGGCGCCGGCTAGCCCATCGAACTCGCGAGCGAGCGCCGCCGCCTGCGGGCGCAGGCTGTTGACTCGCTCGATGCGCGCCAGAACGGCCTTGTGCGCTTTCTGCTTCGTCACGGCGCGCAGCGCGTCCAGATAAAGGATGTTGGTGGTCCCTTCCCAGATGGGCAGCACCTGGGCGTCGCGGAAGAAGCGCGCCGTGACCGAGTCCTCCAGATACCCGATGCCGCCGAGCAGCTCCACCGATTCCGACGCCGCCCGCACCGCGAACCGGGCCGAGTACAGCTTCAACAGTGGCGTCATCAGACGCCCACACGCAGAGGCTTCGTCATCCGTGGCCATGAAGTCACCGCCCACCGAGAACAGGACTTCCAGGTTCCCTTCGAGCCTGGCGAAGAGGCCGCAGAGCAGGTCCTGTACCAGGCCGTAGGAACTCACCGTCCGCCCGAAGGCGCTGCGTTGCGCAACATATGCGGCGGCCTCGCACAGCACGCGCCGCGCCAGCGCCAGCGATGCCACGGCGTTGTGCATCCGGCAGATGGTCAGCATATGCGTCATGGTGTGGAATCCGTCCTGGACGTCGCCGACGGCGTAGCCCACCGCGTCGCGCAAGCTGACCTCGCCGGTCGGCATCGAGCGGGTGCCCAGCTTGTTTTTGAGCTTCCGGATGCGCAGGGAGTTGGGAGTTCCGTCCTCGAGCGTGCCCGGGACGAGGAAGAGGCCGAGCCCGCGCGTGCCTTCCGCGCCCGCCCGCGCCAGAACCATCATCACGCCGGCGCCGGCATTCGAGCAGAACCACTTTTCGCCGCTGATCCGCCAGACGTCGCCGTCGCGACGCGCGACCGTGGTGTTTGCGCCGACGTCGGAGCCGCCTTCGCGCTCGGTCAGGAACATCGCCCCTTGCCACAGATCTTCCTTCTCGGTGGCCGTCAGGCGCGGGAGGTATTTCTTGCGCAGGTCTTCCGAGCCATGATGCTCGAGCAGGTGCGCCGCGCCGTCGGTCATGGCGATGGGGCAGTAGACGCCCTGTTCGGCTTGCGCGAATACGTAGTTGAGCGCGAACTTGATCTGCCAGAGATGCTTTCCCAGCAGGCGGCGATTCTCCGAGTCGTAGAAGCGCCCGACCAGGCCGCGTCCAAAGCTGAGGCGTTCAAGCGCTCGATACGACGGATGGTAGACGATGCGGTCGACGCGCTCCCCCCGGCGGTCGTAGCGCTCGAGCACCGGCGGATTGGCATCCGCCTGGAACGCCAGTTCGTCAATTAGCCCGGCGGAAAGCTCCCCCATATCGAGCAGCCAAGGCTCGGCCGTCGCGCGCGCGGCGTCCTCCACGTGTCGGGCGAGCAGCTCATGCAGAGGAGAATCCTCGGCATAGCGGTTCTGCGCCGCAACCAGAGGGATGGGGTTTTGCATGGGTCTAACATACTCCAGAAGGGTAACAATGATGGGGCCTGACCTTTCCGGTCGCCGCGCGTCTATTCCCCCGGAAGCACAGAATGGATGCGGCGCTGCATGAGAGTAGCCTAGGCTGGCAACGGACCTCCGAGGAGACGCGCTTGGATAGCCGCGCGAGCCTCGACGCCTTTCAGGAGCTCTACCGGCTCCAGGGCGCCCGGCTCAAGAGCATTGCCCTGAACCTGCTCGGCAACGTGGACGATGCCGAAGACGCCGTCCAGGAGGTCTTTCTACGGGCGCATCGCAGCCTCGGGAAATTCCGCGGTCAGGCCGCGCTCTCGACATGGACCTACCGGATCCTGCTCAACTACTGCCGCGACGTCTGGCGCAAGAAGCGTTACCGGCAAGAAGTGCAGCCGGAAGTGCATCCCGATGTGCCGATCGATCCGCCTGTGCCGGCCGGGAATCATCCGTTGCGCATGGCGCTCGAAGCCTCGGTCGCGCGTCTGAGCCGGAAACACCGCGAGGTCTTTCTGCTCTTTGAAGTGGAGGGCTTCACGCACGCTGAGATCGGCGGGATGCTCGAGATGAGCGAGCCGGCGTCGAAGAACCTGCTTTACGAGGCTAAGCAACAACTGCGCGTCCTCTTGAAGAAGAAAGGAACGAAGCCATGAAGGCCATTGATTGCGGGGACCGCGAGCGGATCCTACGCGAGCAGGACCCGGAGATGCTGGAAGCGCTCGATCGGCATGCGGCGACTTGCGCCGAATGCGGCGAGGAACTTCGCCTCCTGCGCGAGATCTTCGTGGCCGCGCGCGAGATGCACAAGGAATGGGAGACACCGCACCTGTGGCCCCGCATCGAAGAAGCTCTGACGGCGCCGTCTCCTTGGCGCGCGCTGTTCTCGCCTTGGATCGCGTGGCCCGCCTTTGCGACGCTGGCCGTGCTGGTGGGCGTTCTGTTCCTGTACCGCGCGCCGGTCACGGTTCCTACTGACGCGCGACGGCTGCTCACCGAGCAGGCGCTCCGCGAAGTCGAGAGTTCCGAGGCGGCGTACACCGCCTCGATCGACAAGCTCGCCGCGTTGGCTTCGCCCAAGATCGATCGCAAGACTCCGCTGATGGCCAGCTACCGGGAAAAGCTGCTGCTTCTCGACGCCGCCATCGCCGATTGCCGCGCGCAGATCGCGCAGAACCGCGGAAATCCCCAGGTCCGGCAGGAGTTGCTGGCCATGTATCAGGACAAGCAGCGCACCCTCGAAGCCGTCATCCGGGAGGAATGAGATGAGACGGAACATGATTCTGCTGGCCGTTCTGGCTGTGCAGGCGGTGGCGGCGCGTCCGCCGCAGGATGAAGTAGTGCGGATGTTCGACAAGACGCTCACCCTGCAGCAGGGTCAGTTGGTGCGCATCGAGCACCGCCTGGGCAACATCCAGATTCGCACCCAGCCGGGACTCGAAGTGCGCATCAACGCGCGGATCCACGTATCCGGCCCCCCGAAGGACGAAGCCAACCGCTGGGCCAACGCCATCAACATCCATGTGGAGCAGACCGGCGAGGGCGCCTACATTCGCACCGAATATCCCGACTCGCGCAGCATGACCGAGCGCCGGAACCTTTCCTATGCGGTGGACTACGACATCGTCATGCCCGAAGCTGCGCCGCTGCGTATCCGGAACAGTTTCGGCCGGGTCTCGGTCACGGGACTCAAGGCCGCGGCCGAGATCTTCAACGGCCACGGGCTGCTGGCTTTCCGAGAGGGGAAGGGCGTGCAGCGTCTGGAGAACACATTTGGAGGGATCGACGTCGATGCCAACGAAGGCGACGTCATGGCAACGACGAGCAACGCCAGCGTCACAGCCGGGCGCATCCGCGGGTCGCTGACGGTGCGGGACCGCTTCGGCAGCGTGGAGGCGCACGAAATCGGCGGCGCGCTCGATATCGACAACGCCAACGGCAAGGTAACGGCGCGTGACGTGAAAGGCAATGCGGCGATCAAGACGTCCTTCGCCGCCATCGATGCCGCCGGCATCACGGGCAACGCCACGCTTACGACGCAGAATGGGTCCATCCAAGCGCATAACGTGACCGGCGCGGCGGAGGTCCGGGCAACGTTCGGGTCCATCGACCTGAGCGGGATTCACCAGGGCGCGCGGGTCAATTCGAACAACGGCAGGATCACGCTCAGCGATATCGACGGCGACGCCTACGCCAAGACCAGCTTCGGGACGGTGCATGCGGAGCGCATCGGCGGATCGCTCACCGTGGACAACACGAACGGCGGCATCCAAGCGTCGCAGATCAAGAAAGCCATCCGACTGCGCACCTCATTCGGCGCCGTGAACGTGACGGACGCCGCCGAGAGCCTCGACGTCGAAACCCACAACGCTACCATCGACGTCTCAGCCGCGGGCAACAAGTGCAACCGGGTGTCGTTGCGGACTTCGTTTGGCGCGATCCGCGTGCGGCTGCCGGAAGCGGGCTACGACCTTGAAGCGCAGACCAGCTTCGGACGCATCAGCAGCGAGCTGCCGGTGACGGCCTCCGGCCGGCTCGGCGGCGACTCGCTGTCGGGAAAAATCGGCGGCGGCGGCTGCGAGCTGCGGCTGACGAACCAGAACGGCAACATCGATATCCTGCGGAATCACTGAAAGACGCTGGTAACTACCAGAATCAGCGTCAGCACGATCATCACGACCACGGTGATCCAAGCCACCCAGTTGAATCCCGCCGAGTTGACGTACTCGCCCATCAGGTCCTTGCGGTTGATCAGGAGCAGCATGAAGATCAGCACAAACGGCAGCAGCACGCCGTTGATGACCTGCGAAAAGACCATCACTTGCACGAGCGGCAGCTTCGGCCAGAGAACGATCGCCGCGCCCGCGGCGATGAGCAGCGTATAGAGCCAGTAGAACGTCGGCGCTTCGCGGAACTTCTTGTTCACGCCCGACTCGAGCCCCAATCCCTCGCAGACCGAATACGCCGTCGAGAGCGGAAGGATGGACGCGGCAAACAACGACGCGTTGAACAAGCCGAAAGCGAAAAGCAGTCCCGCGTACTCGCCCGCCAGCGGCCGCAGCGCGGCGGCGGCCTCGGCGGCGTCCTTAATATCCTTGTGTCCGTTGAGGAAGAGCGTCGCGGCACAGGCCACGATAATGAAGAAGGCCACGACGTCCGTGAAGATGCAGCCTATGATCACCTCCAGTCGCGATCCCGCGTACTGGCGCGCTTGCACCCCTTTCTCCACCACGGCAGCTTGCAGGTAAAACTGCATCCAGGGAGCGATCGTCGTTCCGACTACGCCGATCAGCATCAGAAGGAAATCGGAATTTGCCCGTACCACGGGCTTCACCGTGTACAGCAGCGCGGTCTCCCAATTGGGCCGCGCCAGAACGCCGGAGATGAGATAGGCCACGTAGAAGAACGAAGCGACGAGGAAGACCCGCTCCACACTCTTGTAATCGCCGTACACCACCAGCGCCCATACCAGGATGGCGGCGGCCGGAACGGAAATGTATCGGCTGATGCCGAAGATCTCAAGGCTGGCGGCGACGCCCGCGAATTCGGCCATGACGTTGCCGAAGTTCGCGAGCACCAGCGCCACCATGCTCAGGAACGTGACGCGAAAACCGAATTCCTCGCGAATGAGGTCGGAGAGTCCCTTGCCGGTCACCGCGCCCATGCGCGCCGACATTTCCTGGATCACCACCAGCGCCACAGTGATCGGGATGAGCGTCCACAGCATGTCGTAGCCGTAGCGCGCTCCGGCCAGCGAATAGGTGTAGATGCCGCCCGCGTCGTTGTCGACGTTGGCGGTGATAAACCCCGGACCAACCACGGCGAAGAAGATCAGGAGGTTGGTCTTCCACTTCCTGAGCCATTTCATTTTTGCGACCGCAGGACGCTGATGATGTCGTCCACGGTGATGACGCCGGCCAATTGGTATTGCTCATTGATTACGGGAAGCGAGAGCAGGTTGTATTTGTCGAATAGCTCGATGACGTCTTTCTCCGCATCGTCGGCATGGACGAAGATCAGCAGGTCGGGCTTCAACTTCAGCAGCGGAGTCGCCGGCGTTCCCAGAAGCAGCTCAAAGAGCGGCACCGCGCCGGTCAGCCGGCCGAAATCGTCAATCAGGAAAATCGTGTTGGCCAGCGCCGCCTTCTCCCGATTCGCCCGCAGCGCGGCGACCGCCTCATCCACCGTCCCTTTTTCCGGCACGACAACGTAGTCCGTGGTCATCATGCCGCCGGCGGTATCTTCCGGATACTCGAGGAGCCCTTCGACCTCCTCGGCTTCCTTGGCCTCCATATCGTCGAGAATCTTGTCCGAGGTCTCTTCCGGCAGCTCGGCCAGCAGGTCGGCGGCTTCGTCCGGCGCCATCTCTTCGAGAATGTCGGCGGCTTTCTCCTTGTCGAGGCCCTCGATGATCGACTTCTGCACCTTCGGCTCGACCTCGGTGAGGGCCTCGGCGCCCTTGACGTCGTCGAGCGTTGCGAAGATCGCTTCGCGTTCCGGCGGCGCCAGTTCCTCGACAATGTCCGCGAGGTCCGCGGGATGCAGCCGGGTCAGCTTCTCATGCGTGATCTTCAGCTTGACGCGCCGCTGCGGATCGGCTTCCACCAGGTCCACGAAATCCCACGGGATGACTTTTCCGCTGAGCCAGGTCTCCATGCCTCGCAGCACGGAAGACGGAACGACACCTTGGAACAGGCGGCGGAGCGCGCCGTTCAAGCCGACATCGACTTCCGCCAGATGGAATTCCGAGCCCTGCTCCTGGAAATGCACGTCGTTGACGCGAACGACCTTGCGGCCGTTGATGTCGATGATCTGCTGGTCGAGCAGGTCCTTGGTGACGAGGAGATGCTCGCCGCCCGGCGTGTAGGACGCGAGAGCGCTCGCCGGAACGAGCGTGCGCAAGCCGCCGCCGGAGAGCTGCGCCACCTGGTCGAAATTGACGGCGACGCGGCCGCGTCCAGGCGTCGAGACGAGAAACTGCGCGACGCGGCGCGAATCCTCCGCCGGCGAAAGGGCCACTTCGCGCAAATGCCCCACCTTGTTGTTTTGCGAATCCATGACAGGAAGCCCGAGCATCTCGGTGAGGTAGATCACTTGGTCCTCGCTTTCGCAAAGACCATGTTGGATGGCGAGATTCCGTGCTCCCGGCAGTACTCCCAGTAGAGCACGGCGTAAGATGCCGTTACGTAATCAGTCGGACCGAAGCCAAGGCGCGATGCCGCGCGGTCGATCCAGCGTCGCGGCCCTTCGAGTTCCAGGAACTCGCCGATCGGCGTGTGGTCGAGCGCGGCCAGCCCCGGCTCGCCCTTCTTCAGAAAGATCCGGCGACGCTTTTCGTAGACGAAGGCGGGCCGGTATCCCAGGCGCTCGAGCAGTAACTCCAGCCGCTTGCCGTCGGCGATTTCGGTTTCAATCTCTTCGCGATCTTTGTAACGGGAATCCGGCCGGGCTGGGCCTTTATAAGTGAGGAGCCAAGAAACGCCATGATGCCGGAGGCGCAGCAGGCAGCCGCGTCCGCGCAACTCATGTCCGGGAGTATCGAAGACTACATCACGCTCGAGCTCATTGCTGGCGAGACGGAATCCAGCCTTCCGCAGACGCCCGGCGATGGGCGCAGCTTGGGGGAGGCGTATCTTGACTTCCACCTCTTGAAGGCGGGTCGCCGTTTGGTGGGTCCGGTCCATGGCTGGTTCCAGAATCTCGCATTTTGCCGGGATTATTGTACCAAAGGAACCAGATTGCTCAACTCAACTCTCGCGGTTCAGGACAAAATCTGGAAGGGCCAGCAGCGCGCGCTTGTAAGGGGAATCCGGGAAGGCCGTGAGACAGGCGGTGGCGCGGTCGAGATAACTGCGCGCCTGGTTCTGGACCATCGTGTGCGTCTCGTACTTCAACACCAGGTCCACAATTTCCTTCTGCGTGACGCTCTGGAAGGCTCGCTCGGAGAGCACGGTGGCGACCTTCTTGCGCTCGTCATCGGTGCATCTTTGCAGCGCATAGATCATCGGCAGCGTTACCTTGCCTTCGCGCAGGTCGCTTCCGACGGGCTTGCCGAGCGTGGCTTCGTCGGCGGTGAGATCGAGCAGGTCGTCGACGACTTGGAAGGCCATACCCATGCTGTGTCCGAACTCCGTCATCTCCGCTTCGCGCGTGGCGCTCTGGTTGGCCACCACCGCGCCCAGCTCCGTGCAGGCGGCGAAGAGGCAGGCGGTCTTGCGATCGATCAGATCGAGATACTCCTCTTCGGTGATGTCAATCCGGCCGAGCTTCTCCAGTTGGATCAGCTCGCCTTCCACCATGAGCTGCGTGAGATTGGTGAGCAAATCGAGGATGCGGAAATTCCTTTCCCGCAGCGCGATCTGGAAGGACTGCATGTACAGCCAGTCGCCCGCCAGCACGCTCATGTGATTGCCCCATCGCGAATTTACCGAGGGCCGGCCACGCCGCACCTCCGCGCCGTCGATGATGTCGTCGTGCACGAGTGTCGCGGTGTGGATCATCTCGACCACCGCGCCCATTTTCACCGCCGAGGGCCCCCGATAGCCGCACATCCCCGCCGAGAGCAGCACCACCGCCGGGCGCAGGCGCTTCCCGCCGCCCATGTGCAGGTACTCGCCGAGCGCCGTCACTGAATCGACCGAGCAGACCGAGTCCGCGCCGTATGTGCGTTCCACTTCGGCCAGATCGTCCTTGATCAGATCGAAGATTTCCTGCCGCGTCAATTGGACAGAGGATTGAATACGCTTAGTTTACCTTAAAGAAGGCCGAAAAATTTGCGCTCGTAATTCGCGCGATTTCCCCGGCCGGCAGGCCCCGGATTTCGCCCAATTGCCGTGCCACCTCCGCCACGAACGCCGGTTCATTGCGCTTGCCGCGATGCGGCACAGGCGCAAGATACGGCGAATCAGTTTCGATCAGCAGCCGGTCGAGCGGAATCTCGCGGGCCGCGTCGCGCAGCGCCGCGGCTTTTGGGAAGGTCACATTGCCGGCGAAGGAGATGAGGAAGCCCATGTCCATCGCCTCGCGAGCCGTGGCGATGTCGCCGCTGAAGCAATGCAGGATGCCGCCCAGTCCGCTCGTTCGCCAGTGTGCGCGAAGCAGCTCCATGCACTCGGGCCACGCCTCGCGACAGTGAATGATGATGGGCTTGCCGAGCGCGCGGGCGAGGTCCATCTGACGAATGAAGATGTTTTGTTGCACGTCGCGCGGCGAATGATCGTAATGGAAGTCGAGGCCGATCTCACCGACCGCGAGGACCTTCGGATGCCGGCCGAGGCGTTCGAGTTCCGCGAGAACCGCATCGTTCGCGAGCCTTGCTTCGTGCGGATGCACGCCGACGCTGGTATAAATCTTCGGCCAGAGGACGCCGGAGGGCGGCTCAAGGGCTGCCATTCGCAATCCTTCGTCGAGCACCGGCGGACCCTTGCCGATGCCGATCGCCAGCAACGCGGTGATGCCCGCGGCCGCGGCGCGGGCGATCACCTGCTCGCGGTCGTCGTCGAATTGCGGAAAGTCCAGATGACAGTGCGAGTCGATCACGGTTAGCGGAGGCGCGCCCCGTTCGGTACGTCGGGCGGCACGCTCACGAGCACCGGCTTGCCATCCGGCTCGACGGCGGCGGCCACGATCATGCCGTTCGATTCGAGCCCGCGCATCTTGCGCGGCGCGAGGTTGGCAACAATCACCACTTTGCGGCCGACCAGTTCCTCTGGCTTGTAGGCCTCGGCGATCCCGGCGAGAATTTGCCGGACTTCCGTGCCGATGTCCACGGTGAGCTTCAGGAGCTTGGTTGCGCCTTTGATCGGCTCGGCGGTGACGACTTGCCCCACGCGCATTTCGACTTTGGCGAAATCATCGATCGCGATTTTGTTGTCCGCAGGCGCGGCGGCGGGCTTTTCCGTTTGCAACTGCTGTTCTTCGAGTTCTTTCATGCGTTGAATGGTTGGAGCAACGTCGAGCCGCGGGAACACAGCTTCCACTTTGCCGAGCTGCTGCCCGGGTGCGAGCGATCCCCAAGCGAGAGCGCCGGCGGTCTGTTTCGAAACTTCTTCTTTCTGGCCAAGCTGCTTCCAGATTTTGCCGGCCGATACGGGCATCACCGGATAGGTCAGCAAGCCGAGCACTCGAACCGCTTCGGCGCAGGTGTAGAGCACGGTATGCAGTCGTTCGCGGTCCGCCGGCTCCTTCGAGTCGGCGAGAACCCACGGCTTCGCCTCCACGATGTACTTATCGACGGCCGCGACGAGTCCCCAGACCGCTTCGAGCGCCTTGGCGAACTCGAGCATGGGAATCGTCGCTTGCCACGTCCGCACCGCCTCGGCCGCCGTGCTGGCGATGTGACGGTCGGCGTCGGTGGAAGCTCCGGCCTGCGGGACCCGTCCTTCGCAGTAGCGCCCGATCATCGTGAGCGTGCGGCTCGCCAGGTTGCCGAGTCCATTCGCAAGGTCGCTGTTGTAGCGGCCGATGAGCGCATCGTAGGAAAAATTGCCGTCCTGCCCGAAGACGATCTCGCGGAGCAGGAAGTAACGGAGCCCGTCGATGCCCATCGCCTTTTCCACCGGCTGCGGCCGGACGATATTTCCCCGCGACTTGCTCATCTTGTCTTCCTGAAAGAGCAGCCAGCCGTGCGCATAGATCTTCTTGGGCAAGGGAATGCCCGCCGCCATCAGGAACGCGGGCCAGTAGACGGCGTGAAAGCGCAGGATCTCCTTGCCGACCAGATGCAGATCGGCGGGCCAAAGCTTCTTCCAGCGTTCCTCTTCCTGCGGGCCCTGTCCAAATCCGATGCCGCTCATGTAGCAGGTGAGCGCGTCGAACCAAACATAGAAAACGTGAGTCGGATCGGCGGGAAACGGGATGCCCCACTTCACCGACGTGCGGCTGATCGAGAGGTCCTTCAGGCCGCCGCGCACGAACGCGAGCATCTCGTTGCGCCGCGCTTCGGGCATGATGAAATCGGGACGCTCCTCGTAGTGCTTCAGGAGCTTTTGCTCGAACGCCGAGAGCTTGAAGAAGTAGTTTTCCTCTGTCACCGATTCGGTCGGACGTCCACAGGTGGGGCACGGCTCGCCCGGCGGAACTTCGGTTACGTAGAGCTCATCGAACATGCAGTACGCGCCGGTGTAGCTGGCCTTGTAGATGGCGCCCGCCTCGTTGCACCGGCGGAGCAGTTCGTTGACGGCTTTCTCGTGGCGATCCTCCGTGCTGCGGATGAAGAAATCATATTGCAGGCCCAACTGGTCCCACGTGGCGCGCCAGTCCTTGGCGATGGTGTCGGCGAATTGCTGCGGCGTGACGCCGGCGGCCTTCGCCGCGCGCTCGACCTTCTGGCCATGCTCGTCGGTGCCGGTGAGAAAGTATGCTTCTTTGCCGTTCAGACGATGGAAACGCGTCAGCAGGTCGGCGACGATCGTCGAATACGTGTGGCCGAGGTGCGGGCGCGCGTTCACGTAGTAGATCGGCGTCGTCAGGTAGTATTTATCCAGCTTATCCAAGGTGCCCCTCGTCCTTTCCGTAGCGCGCCAGGTACGCCGCGGTCGCTTCCTCCATTACGCGCTTGAGCGGCGCCTTCTTCTCCTCCGCCAGCCGGCGGCAATCTTCGTACTCGGGAGCGAAATTCTGCACCGCGCCCGCGAGCGACGAGACCTTCACGCGCACCGGACCAAACGACGTTTCAACCGTCACGTGCGCGCGCTCGAGAGTCCGGCGCTCGGAGGTGTGCGAGCGCACGCCGATCGTCGAGGTCTCGGCGAAGAGCAGGCGCGTGAGACGGCCGGCATCGGCCGGCGCGGCCAGCACGGTGATCAGCAGGCCGGGACGTCCTTTCTTCATCTGCACGGCGGTGAAGAAACAGTCGAGCGCTCCCTGCGATAGCGCTTTCTCCGCGACGAAGGCCGCGATCTGCGGATTCATGTCGTCGACGTTGGCCTCGAGCACGGTGACGATCTCCTGCGCCGTGGCGGCTTCCGCCTCCGTCCCGATGAAGAGACGCAGGACGTTGGGCCGGCCGGGCAGGTCGCGCGATCCCGCGCCGTAGCCGGTGCGTTCGAGATTCATTCCGGGCAGAGCCTGGAATCCGGATGCCAGCGTGGCGACCATTGCCGCGCCGGTCGGCGTGACGAGCTCCATTTCGACGCCGCTCGAGTACACCGGTGCGCCGGTCAACAGCTTCGCGGTGGCCGGCGCGGGCACGGGCAGCACTCCGTGCGCCGTCTGGACTTGGCCGCCGCCGACATTCAGCGGCGAGCAGGAGATGCGCTCGACGCCGAGCATCTCGAGTCCCGCGCAGCCGGCGACGATGTCGACGATGGAATCCTCCGCGCCGACTTCGTGAAAATGGACCTTCTCTATCGGCACGCCGTGAATTTCCGCTTCCGCCTCGCCGAGACGCCGGAAGACGCGCACCGCGTCGGCGCGAGTGCGCGGCGGCAGCCCGGAGCCGTCGATCATCTTCACGATCGAGCTCAGCGAGCGGTGGTGATGATGCCCGTCCGCGGGGGCCTGGATATCGACGTGCGCCTTCGTCGCGCCAATGTGGCAGCGCTCCACGCGCTCGAAGCGTAAGTGCACGTGCGCGAGGCCGAGCTTGGCGACCACGGCCGACAGCTCCGCCTGAGGCGCGCCGGCATCCGCCAGCGCACCGAGCAGCATATCGCCGCTGATCCCGGAAAAGCAGTCCAGATAAGCCTGCCGCATGGAACCTTCTATTATGTCACTGGTGCTGGGCTATCGGTTAGCGGTCAGTTTGCGTCGCGCCTCGGCGTCAAACGTCTGAACGGTAATGAATTGCTTGCGGAATTCGATACCCCGGGCCGGCCACGAAGCCACATATTTCTTGAGCGCTTCCGCGCCGGGAGGAAAGTCTTGCCCATCTACCCGGCAGTCCGCCTCCGGACCGTCTCCCGATCTCGCGGCATACAATCGGATTCCGTGGAATGATTCTCCTCTCAGCAGGCTCGTGAACGCGTCGATGCTATTGGTGAATAAACAGCACTGACAAAATGGATGTTCCTCTGCGGCTGGTTTGTCATCGGCGAGTTCCTGATAGTGTGCGACGGGGCCGAGGACCACGCGACGCACTCGCGGCCAATCAGTCGGGCCCTTGGCAGGTTCAAAAAGCATCACGGGGCATGTCGTTGCGTGGTCTAGCAGAGCATCCAGTAAGACCGGCAAGTCCAGGTTGGCCCAGTCCTCAAACGCGTTCAAAATGGATCGTTGTACATCGTCGCCTACAGAGTGCTGGTATTCGAACAATCCTTGCGGAAACAGAGCACGGTGATTTACATCGATTGTCGTGTCCGCCCTCATGCCAGTTCCCGATTTGCCGACATGAAGAATATGCGGTTGCAAAACGAACCCGCAATCGAGTTCCAGCCAGGTCTTGTGTTTTCGAAGGGGGATTCCACGAGACTTCAATACGTCCGCTAAGCAGTCCGCAAGATAGATGTCTTTGTTCGAAGAGCGATTGTGTAACGAAACGGCTTGGCCGTTGTTTCCCTGCGCCAACTTCGGCGGCTCAGATGCGTGTTGGAACCAGTTGAACATCACAACCTACGTAATTGTGCGAGCCTTCATTTGCGTTTGGCCGTGCGCTGTTGCCATGGATCATCTCTCCCTGTGTACCTGTGTGTACACAATTGTACCGCACGAGAGATTACGGCGTTTCGGGCATGGGAACGAATTTGTCTTTGCAGGCGTTGGGAGCGCCAGCGCCGGGTTTGCCGGTGACTCTTACGTCTTCCCCCGTGGGATTGAAGTTCAGGGGGCCGGGGCCGAACGCGAGATTGGCGTGCACGGCGACCATCTTGAATGTCGTGGGCGCATCCAGGACTACGTTGTCGAAGGTCATGCCGAGGCGGTGCTTGTCGTCGTATCCCTGCAGCGTGATCTTGCCCGGCGTCAGCACGCGGACGTCGCGCAGGACGATGCCCGTGAAGGTCGGGAACTTGTCGCGATCCGTGCCGAAGAAGGAGTAGTTCGAGTCCATTAGGATGGGGTTCTTCGTGTTTCGAATGCAGACATCCTGGTAGACCACGTCCTCGACCAGCCCGCCGCGGCTGACATTGGACTTGATGCGGATTCCGTTGTCCGCGCCGTCGATCGATAGATCGGTCACGCGAATGGCTTCGGCGCCTCCATTTGTCTCGCTGCCGATAGACATACCGTGCCCGGCGTAAAAATGATTGTGCGCGATGGTCATGTGCGAGACATGGCCGCCTGCCTTGATCGCCACGTTGTCGTCGCCGGTGTGAATGAAACAGTGCGCGATGGTCACGTTGGTAGACGAGCCGGGATCGATGCCGTCGGTGTTGCGGGCGTTCTTCGGCGTGTTGATGATGACGCCCCATGCCGTGAAGCCGTTCCCCTGTCCGTAGTAGACGTGGAAGTTGCCCGAGTTCTTCAAAGTAATTTTGTAGAGCGTGAAGTTGTCCGAGCGGGACAGCACGATGAGCCGCGGGCAGTTTTGATTTCCGCCGGCGCGCGCCTTCTCCGCCAAATCCCACCAGGAAACGTCTTGCCCCAGAAGCTTGGCCCAGCCTCGGCCGTCGATCGTACCTTCTCCCATCACGCCGGCGCCGGCCACCCGATCGCCGTTGATCAGCGCGCGGCACCCGCGACCGCGCTCGTTCACGATGCCGCAGCTTCCCGGCGATACTTCGTACACTTTCGGATCACGCGAACCGAACAGGATCGCCTTCGAGCACACGCGCAACGTGACTCCCGCGCGCAGGTCGAGAGATCCCGAAAGGAAAGCGTCTCGCGCGCCGTCAGCCTTCAGCTCGACGGCCTGCCCGGCCGGGCAGGTGTCGAGCGCGCGTTGGATGCGCGCTGTATCGAGCTTCCCCTCATCGGCATCGGCGAGCGTTTGTCGATTCACCGATGCGAGCTGCGCGGTCAAGACCGCACAGCTCTTAGGAAACGCGGGTTCGGTCACGTTGCGCGTGTCTTGCGCGAACGCGGCGGCTACGAAGATCGCGAGAAAGGCAATTCGCACAATTAGAAAACAAACCGTCCGACGAGCTGCAGCAGCCGGGGACGGTTGGCCTGTGTCGTAATGGTCCCGAATGCCGAGTTCGTCGCTGTCGTGTTGGGAGCGCCGAAGATCGCGTGGTTCACCGCGTTGAACGCCTCGGCGCGCAGCTCGAATCGCGAGGACTCGGTGATGCGGAATTGCTTCAGGACCGAGACGTCCCACTGGTTGATCCCGTCCTGCCGCAGGCTCGGGAACGCGGTCGAGAACGTCCGGATGTGGTACTGGAGCTGGTTCGCCGAGTTCTTGTCGAAGAGCGCGGTGTTGAACGCCGTGGTGTTGACCTCGCGGTTGTTGAAGCCCAGGTCGCCGCCGGTGTAGACGTAGTCGCCGGGATTGTTCGTGCTGCCGTTGACGAAAGTAATCGGAGCGCCCACTTGCCACTGGTACACCGAGGAGACCTTCCACCCTCCGAGAACCGTGTCCGCCAATCGGGATTGCAGGTTGATTCTCCGCCCACGTCCGAACGGAAGCTCATAGACCACCGCCATCGAGATGCGGTGCGGATGGAAGAAGGGCGAGATGCGTTTCTCCGGCTGCGCGTCGGTGACATTCAGCCAGGTGACGCGCTCGATCATCTTCGACCACATGTAGTTGGTGATCACTTGCAGGCCGTGGGAGAGGCGCTTGGTGACTCCGACTCCAAGACTCTGGAAATAAGAGCTGCCCGCGTTGAGATCGTTCTCCACAACGCCGGTGCTCCCGCCGAACGCCCCCGAGCTGTATCCAATCGGGAATTGCGGATACTTCGAAAGCAGTTGCACCGCCGTAGTCGTGGCGCCGGCATTCGAAGTCTGAAATCCGCTGAAAGGATTCGCGACGCTGGCGGTCAGCGTGGTGATGAGCGGCTGATCACGCGCCGGCGAAGTGCTCAAGAACTGAGCGGGCAGGGAATTGAGTTGCGTGTAAGTGATGGGCAGATGCACGCTGTGATTCCCGGTGTAGACGACCTCGAGTCCCAGGCTTGGCCGGATCTCGTGCTGGATGGCGAAGTTCCAGCGCACGGCATACGGGCTCTTCGCCTGCGGATTGAGGAAACTCACGGTCTGGCCGGCGAACGTCCCCAGTCCCGCGGAAGAGCCCGCCGGACGCGTGATGCCGTTCGGGAACGGATTGGACAACGTCCCGAACGGAGTGAGGTTGGTGTCGTTCGTCGAGACGAGCGCCGTCGCCTGGCTGAATCCTTCTTGCGTCAGGATCGGATTTGTCGAGTACGCGCCCGTGACTTGCAGCGTCGAGAGCTGGACCGAGGAAACGAACATCGCGAATCCGCCGCGGATCACGGTCTTGCCGCCCATCCGGTCGGGGACCCACGCAAAACCGAAGCGCGGGCTGAGCAGGTGCGAAGTGTTATGCATGACGGCGTTGTCGCCGGGCGTCGCGAAGGTGAGCCCGCCTAGGACGTTAAAGGCATTCGCGGGAAGTCCGGCGACCGGCGATTTGGCATAGGCGGCCGTGGCCGCGGCGCTCAACGGATTCACCGCCGTGGTGTCGAAGCCGTTGACCGTACGTCCCCACTTCTCGCGCCACGGGAAGTCATGATCGAGGCGCAGGCCGAAATTCAGCGTCAGGTTGCGCTTGATGCGCCAGTCGTCCTGGACAAATCCGGCCACGTAGTATTCGTAGAACATCGACGACGTGTTGATGTCATACGTGCCGCTCGTCGGCAGGCCCAGCAGGAATTCGGAGAAGTCCTGCCCCATGGCTACGGTGGTGGAGGAGTTGCTCGCCTGCCGCGTCCAATTATTGGCGCTGAACGAGAAGTTGCCGGTGGCGTTTCCAAAGCTGGCGTAGTTGAAGCGATACTGTCGGATGTCTCCGCCGACCTTGATCTGGTGGTTCCCGCGCACGGCGACCCAATTGCCGAACAACTGCAGGGACTGCGACGGCAGCGTGTTGGCGCCGTTCTGGCCCAGCGTTTGGAAGGCCGTATTCGTCGCGAAGCTGATCACCGGGAGCTGCAGCGACTGCGCGTTGGCCGCGAGGTACGACGGGAAGCCGAACGAGCCGGGATCGAAGCCCGCGCTGGGCGCGCGGTGATCCTCGAACATCCGCGAGAAGTTGGCTCTTACGTTGATGATGTTCGTGGCGTTCACGGTGAAGACGTGATCGAGCGCCAGCCCCCAATTCGAGCGGCTCAAGTAGGAACCGGTCGAGATGTTGCTGAAGTAGTCGTTCTTGCTCTGGAAGTAATCGGTGTGCCGCACGTTGAAGTAGGTGCGGTTCCGGGCATTGATGTTCCAGTCGAGCCGCCCGAGCTCGTTGGTGTATCCGTCGATGCTCGGGGCGTTGCTGCCGAAGTTCTGGAAGCCGTCCGCCCGGGCGATGCTCGGGTCCGTGATATTTGGCTTGGCGATGAATGCCAGATACTTCAAGGCGATCTTGTCGAGCCGCCCCGTCGGGATGATGTTATTCGGGAAAGCGGTGCGCGTGACCGTGGTTCCGTTACGGACGGCCGTCGCCGGATCGTAAAGAACGATCGGGCTCAGCGGGGCTTTCAGCGCCAGCAGCGCTGAGAAATCGCCGTTCCGCTCGGCGTCCGTGGGGACGCTGAAGAAGGTCGTCGCCGGCTGGGAGTCGCGAATGCCCTCGTAACCGAAAAACCAGAAGAGCCGGTTGCGCCCGTCCACCACGCGCGGGATCACCACCGGGCCGCCCGCCGTGACGCCCCACTGGTTGAAGTGCGTCACAGGCGTAGCCAGGCCGGCCTTGTTGCTAAAGAAATTGTTCGCCACCATGTTGCTCGGCTGATTGTTCAGATACGCAGTGCCGTGGATCGAATTGGTCCCGCTCTTGAGGATCTGGTTCACCGTGCCGGCGCCGGTATGTCCGTAGGCCGCGTCGGTGTCGAAAACCTTCACGCGAACTTCCAGCACGGCGTCCTTCAAGCCGCTGTAGGCCAGCCGGCCGTCCCACGTGCCGTTGGGCGATCCATCGATGAGCAGCTCGTTGGTCTGCGAGGGCGATCCGCCGATGCTCCACGAAGCCGCCCCGCCCGAAGCGAAGGGCAGCACAGACGACGGCTGCGACGTGGCGATCACGCCGAGCGAGAGCCCCGCCAGCACCATGGGAGTCCCCCCGTTTGACGGCAGGTCCTCCACTTCCTTCGTCGTGATGGTCTGTCCCACCGAGCCGTTCTCGGATTTCAGGATCGGCGCATCGCCGCGGACCTCGATGGTCTGCGAGACGTCGCCCACTTCCAGCTTCACGTCAATGACAGGATGATCGCCGCCGCCGACGTGAAGTCCCTTGCGGTTGAACGCCTTGAATCCCTGCGCCTCCACGTTGATGTCGTAATCGCCGGGCAGCAGGAAGGCGGCGGTGTATTGTCCGGTCGTTCCCGAGACGGTTTGCGTCTTGACGCCGGTGCGCGTCTCCGTCACCGTGACTTTCGCTCCGGGGATGCCCGCGCCCGACGAGTCGGTTACGGCGCCGGTGATTTCCGCGCGGAATTCCTGGCTGAAGGCCAAGGGAGTCGCAAGCGTAAGAGCAACAAGAGCCACCAAATATGTTTTCATCAATCTAACCCTCCAAGTGGTTTCACTCTACAACCCGGGGCCGTGGGCGGGCTATCCAAAAGTAAGAAACAGATCGTTTAGAAAAACTAAACGATCCCGTGCGATAATCGCGCCATGGACGTCCGCCAGATGGAAGTCTTCCTCGGGGTGATGGAGCACGCCACGGTCACGCGGACCGCGGAGAAGCTGCATCTCTCTCCCGGCGCCGTGAGCCAGCAGCTCCAGAACCTGGCGTCAGAACTGCGCGCCGAGCTCTTCGCCCGGTCGGGCAAGCGCATCCTGCCCACGCCCAGGGCGTTCCGGCTTGCCGGACACGCCCGCGCGATCATGGAGAAGATCCGCGAAATCCGGCAGGAGTTCGAAATCTCGCCGGCCATGGATTCCCGGCCCTTCCACTTCGCCACCGGCGCGACGACCCTGATTCACCGCCTCGGCCGGCCCCTGCGCCGCCTGCGAAAAGCTTTCCCGCGGGCCGACGTCCATGTGACGGTCGCGCCGACCGAGGGCATCGTCGAGGGCTTGCTCGACCGCCGTTTCGACCTGGGGTTGATTTCGCTGCCCTTCACCGAACGCGAACTCGCGATCGTTCCGCTCTTCGACGAGGAACTCCTGGTGTTGCGTCCAGCGCCCGGAGGCGGGAGCGAGGGTGTTCTGACTGTCCGGCCTTCGGAACTGGCCAAGGCTTCGTTCTTGCTCTATCCGAAAACCAGCAACATGCGGGCGATGATCGATCGCTTCTTGAAAGATTTGGGGCTGAATCCGCCCGTGATCATGGAGGCGGACGACACGGAAGCGATCAAGCACATGGTGGAATCGGGATTCGGATACTCCATTCTTCCGGCCTTTGCCTTGCGCGGCCGCCGCCTGCGTTTCCAGAGGCTGCGCGTCGCCGGGCACCGTCTGATCCGCACGCAGGCGCTGGCCATGCCCAAGACCGCGTATCCTCGCGCGCTCACGGGCGCGGTGGTGGAGTTTCTGAAATCGGCCCTGGCGAAGGAGTGAGATATACTTTTTTCCCTGTGTATCTCGATCACTTAGAGACCATTCGCGAAGCCTTTCAGAAGCATTTGCAGGCGGCCTACGGCGCCGCGCCACGCATCGTCATCGATCTTTCGCCGCGTCCCGAGTTCGGCGAGCTCGCCCTGCCGTTCTCGTTCGAGCTGGCCCGGACCCTGCGCCGGCCGCCGCGCAAAATCGCCGAAGAAGTGTGCGCGGCCATGCGGGCGATCCCCGGCGTGAAGCGACTCGAACCGGCCGGCCGTGGTTACGTGAATGTGTTTGTCGACCGCGGCCGGCTTGCCGCGGGCCTTCAGCAGGACGCTCCGGTTCCTACACTCGAAGGCAAGGTCATCGTCGAGCACACCAACATCAATCCCAACAAGGCCGCGCACATCGGTCATCTTCGCAACGCGGCTCTGGGAGATACGTTTGTGCGGATTTTGCGGGCGCGCGGACGGCGCGTCGAAGTGCAGAACTACATCGACAACACCGGCGTCCAGGTCGGCGACGTGGTGGTGGGATTCGAGCAGATCGCCAAAATGAACGCGGCCGCGGTCGAGAAGATGATCGCCGATCCCGCCGTTCGCTTCGACTACTACTGCTGGGACCTCTACGCGCAGGTCTCGAAGTTCTTCGCGGAAGATAAATCGCGGCTGACGCTGCGTGGCGTTGCTCTGCAGGCCATCGAGGCGGGCGAGGGCGACACGGCGCGCTTGGCCGAGGCCGTCGTGAAGAGCATTGTCGGCGCGCACATTCGCACCATGCTGCGAATCGGCGTCGAGTACGATCTGCTGCCGCGTGAGAGCGAAATCCTGCACCTGAAATTCTGGGAACAGGCCTTCGAGCAGCTCAAGGCCCGCGGCGCGATCGTCTTCGAGAACGAAGGTAAGAACAAGGGCTGCTGGGTGATGCCATCCGATTCGAGCGGCGAAGCAGTGGAAGAAGGCGAAGCGGACGATGCGAAGATCATTGTGCGCTCGAACGGCACTGTCACCTACGTCGGCAAGGACATCGCCTATCAGCTTTGGAAATTCGGCCTGCTGGGGCGCGAATTCCGCTACGTCCCGTTCCATACCTATGCGGGCGGGCACACGCTGTGGATGACTACGGCCTCCGGCGGAGAGCAGAAGACCTTCGGCGGTGCGGTTCGCGTTTACAACGTGATCGACGCGCGCCAGATGTACCTGCAGAACATCGTCGCCGCCGGACTGCGCGCCCTTGGCTACGAAAAGGAAGCGGGCAACTCCGTGCACTTCTCCTACGAAATCGTGGCGCTCTCGCCGCGCTGCTGCCGCGACATGGGGATCGAGCTCACGCCGGAAGAGCAGAAGAAGCCGTACATCGAAGTCTCGGGACGCAAAGGGCTAGGCGTCAAGGTCGACGATCTGCTCGATACGATGGAGCAGCGCGCGCTCGAAGAGGTCCGCGCGCGACACGCAGACCGCGATGCCGCCTTTCAGGCGGATGTCGCCCACAAGATCGCCGTCGGCGCGTTGCGCTTCTTCCTGCTGAAATTTACGCGAAACGCCGTGATCGCTTTTGATTTCGCTGAGGCGCTCAACTTCGAAGGCGAGACGGGTCCCTACGTGCAATATGCCGCGGTGCGGGCTCTGAACATCCAGCGCAAGGCCGAAGTGGAAGCGGCCTTCGACGCCCGCTTCCTCGAAAACGACGAGTACTGGCAGCTGCTATTCCTGGCCGCCCAGGCCGATGCCGTGGCCGAGCAGGCTCTTGCCGCGAGCGAACCGGCGCTCGTCGCCAAGTACGCCTTTGGGCTGGCGCAGTCCTTCAACGCCTTCTATCATCGCCATCACATTTTGCGGGAGTCCGACGAAGAGAAGAAGCGTTTCCTGCTCTGGCTGGCCGGTTTTGTGCGCGGTCAGTTGACGCGGACGCTCGATTGGCTCGGGATCGATGTCCCCGAGGTGATGTAGCTTCTATCCCACCAGCATCTGGCGTAATTCCGCTTCCGACGACGATTGCGTCAGCGCGACGAGGATGTCGCTGCCCGCGAGCGTCGTATCGCCCTTCGGGACGATGGACTGGCCTTCGCGCAGGATCGCCACGATGCTGGAGTTGTGCGGAAAGCTCAGGTCCCGCACCTGCCGGCCCACGGCGGGAGAGGTGTCGGTCAGCGTGTATTCCAGCACCTCCAGTTGGCCCACGGTCAAATTCAGCAGCCGCCGGATTTGCGTCGCCGGCAGCTCGCCTTCGATGATCTGGCTGATCAGCGCCGTCGAGCTGACGGTTACGTCGACGCCGAGCTTTTGCAAGACGCCTTCGTTTTTCGGATTTTTCACGCGGGCAATGGTCTTGGGAATGCCGTAGTGGAACTTGGCGACCTGGCAGGCGATCAGGTTATCGTGATCGCGATTGGTGACTGCCACGAAAACGTTGCATCGGTTGGCCCCGGCTTTTTCAAGGATGGCCGTCGAAGAGCCGTCGCCCCGGAGCACGGGGCACTCCAGTTGATTCGAGACCAGCCCGAAGATTTCCGGATTGTTCTCGATCACCGTGACCTCGTGACCCTTAGTGAGCAGCAAGCGTGCCAGGTAATAGCCCACCTTGCCGCCGCAGACGATCATGACGTAGAACGGAGCCCCCGGCTGATTCTCGCGCCGGTTGACTCCGGGAAAGCGCGGCCGCTCCGCGAGAATCTTTTCAATCTCGTCGTGGACGTCCGTCATGCGGGCAGGAGCTCCCGATTGCATCCTCATGGCCAGGAACTCGGCTACGGCCACGGAAATCGGGAACGTCTCGATGCCCGCCGCCTGAAAGCTCTGTTCGCGCTGCGGATCGTAGATGATGGCCAGCACGCGCGGCACCTTGAAGACCGTCTTGGCGATTTGCGCGGCCATCAGGTTGCTGTTCTCCTCGCGGGTCAAGGCGAAGAGCATGTCGGCCTTCTCGGCTCCGGCGCTGCGCAGCAATTCGGGATCGGTGGCGTCGCCGATGACGATCCGCGCATGCAGATGGCGCGCGGCGCGCTCGAGCACCGAGCGGTTCTTGTCGATGATAGTGAGCTGATGATCGTCCTCCAGCAGGCGCTGCACGATCTGCGTTCCCACCCGTCCATAGCCAACGATGATGATTCGCATGTTTGAGCGAAGTTCCTTACTGCCGCCTCAATCGAACTCCCGCGGCGGCGTGCGGTCGACCACGACTTCGAAGTTCGCTTTCCGCAACAGCGTCTCCGTGGTCGGACCGATAGGCTGGATGGCCACGCCGCGATTCGGATCGAGGCCCACCACCACCAGGTCCACATTCAGGTCTTTTGCGACGCGCAGGATGCCGCGTCCCGCATCGCGGTCGCGCTCGATGCGCTCGACCGGGGTCAGGCGATGCAGGCGCACCAGTTGGGCGCTGCGTGCCAGCGCCGCGGCGGCCTTTTCCTCCTCGCCGGGGAGCGAGGTGCCCAAGCTCAACGTCAGCGGGATCTCGAGGACGCATGCCAGCACGATCTCGCTCTTCTGCTCCTGCCCCAGCCGGCAAGCCAGCTCGACGGCGCGCTCCTCGAACGCAAACCCGCGGATCGGCACCAGAATCCGGCGCAGGGCGCTGACGCTGTCGCGCGTCTGCGCGACCTCCGGTTCCACCGATGTTTGCTGCTGCCGGCGCGTGGACCACAGCACCAGGGCCAGGACCAGGATGGCCAGGGCCATGCTGACAATCGCGATTTCCGTGAATACCGTCAACCCTGGAATCCCATAGCCAGATTCACCAGCGTGCGCACGCCGATGCCGGATGCACCCTTCGCTTGATACGGCTTGTTATCGTCGAGCCATGCGGTGCCGGCGATGTCCAGATGGATCCAGGGCGTGTCGCCCACGAAAGCCTTCAGGAACAGGGCCGCCGTGATCGCTCCGCCGTATCGCCCGCCGGTGTTCAACAGATCCCCGAAGGTCCCGCGGATTTGTTCGAAGTAGTCGTCGTCGAGCGGCATCGGCCACATTTTCTCGCCCGCCGCGCGCGCGGACGCCAGGAAGCGATCCTGCCAATCCTGGTTGTTCGAAAAGACGCCGACGTTGACCTGTCCGAGGGCGACCGAGATGGCGCCGGTGAGCGTGGCGGCGTCGATGAGATGCGTGCAGCCGAGCTGGCGCGCGTAGTGCAGCGCGTCGGCCAGCACCAGGCGCCCTTCGGCGTCGGTATTGATGATCTCGATGCTCTTGCCGGACATGGCGATGCGCACGTCCCCCGGCTTTTGCGCCTTGCCTCCCGGCATGTTTTCCGTCGCGGGAATCATGGCGATGATCTTCACCGCCGGCTTCAGCCGCGCCAGCGCGCGCATGGCGCCGATCATGGCCGCGCCACCAGCCATGTCGTACTTCATCTTTTCCATCTGGTCCGCGGGCTTGATGGAGATGCCGCCGGTATCGAAGGTGATGCCCTTGCCGATGTACCCGAGCACCGGCGACGCGGGCGCGTTCGGAGGGGTGTATTTCAATATGATGAACGCAGGCGGTTCGGCGCTGCCCTGAGCCACGGAAAGGAACGCGCCCATCTTCAGCTCCTCGCAGCGGGCGCGGTCGAGCACCTCGCACTCCAGGCCCACCTTCGCGGCCATCGAGCGGGCGCGATCGGCGAACATGGTCGGGGTCAGATAATTTCCGGGTTCGTTCACCAGCTCGCGCGTGAAGTTTTGCGACTCCGCCGTGATCGTCGCGCGCTGGATCGCCGCGCGCACCGCCGGATCTTCCGGCGCCGCGACGCCGAACGCGCCGAGGTGCTTGTCGTTGCGACCTTCGGTCTTGTAGCGGTCGGGATCGAAGTCCGCGACCAGCGCGCCTTCCACCGCCGCGGCTGCCTGGCCGGCGACTGTCGCCGCGCCTTCGGTCAGCATAGCCACTTCGCCCAGCGCTTTCGAGCGCAGCGTGCGCACCGCGACGCCCGCGGCGCGCCGCAGCTCGTCCGGTCCGAACTTGTCGCGTTTTCCTCCGCCCACCGCCAGCAGGCGCTTGGCGGCGATCCCGCCTGGATTGTGGAAGAGCGAAGTTTGGTAGAGCTTCCCGGGAGCGTCCCCGGATTGGACGAGCGGCGTCAGGAACTGGCGCAGCGCGCCCACGGCCTGCAAGCGCGCTCCAAACGGATTCCCTTCATCCTCAAATACAATGACTACGAGTGCGTCCGCGGACAATGTTTCCACGGGATGATGAAACAGTCGGATTTCCATTCTTCTCCATGTTTACGTTTTTCCCCGGCGCGAATGAGCTACGGCTTGTTTGGCTTCTCTGTCGGCCTCGCGACGCCGGATCGTGTCCCGCTTGTCGTATTCCTTTTTCCCCTTGGCCAAGGCGATCTCCACTTTGACTCGGCCGGACTTCAAGTATACCCGCAACGGCACCAGCGTGAGGCCGCGCTCCCGCACCTTGCCGTAGAGCTTGTCGATCTCCTGGCGGTGCAGCAGCAGCTTGCGGGCCCGCAGAGGCTCGTGGTTCTGGTAATTTCCGTGGCTGTAAGGGCTGATGTGGCAGTTGAAAAGCCACACTTCTCCATCTTTCAAGGTGGCGTAGCTGTCGCGCATGTTGACCCGCCCGCCGCGCGCCGATTTGACCTCGGTTCCGGTCAGGACCAGACCCGCCTCATACCGCTCCAGAAAGTGGTAATTGTGCCCCGCCTGACGGTTAACCCCTAAATCTTTAGACCCTTCGGAGGTCAACGCTCGACGCCTCTCCCTCGTCTAGAAGCTTTGATGGAGCTTGAACAAAAGATGTTAGCACAGTCGCGCCTTCTGGCCGGGGTCCTCTGCCTGGTGCTCGTCGCCGCCGTTCCGGCGGGCGCAGCGCGGGGCGGCGGTCCCTTCAAGGAAGGCAAGAAAGCCGAGTTCGCCGGCGATTACGAGCACGCCTTGGAGTTCTACGAAAAGGCCGTCGCCGAAGATCCCAAGAACGCCCAGTACATCGCATCCGCGCGCCGGATCCGTTTCCTGGCCGGCATCCAGCTCACCGACAAAGGCCATAAGCTCCGGGATGCGAATAACCTCACCGAAGCGCTCGAAGCCTTCGAGAAGGCGCACGCCCTCGACCCATCGAGCTCCATTGCCGACCTGGAAATCCGCCGCACCAAAACAATGATCGACGCGCAGAAGGCCGCCGGAAGCAAGCCGGTCGAGCCGCTGACCCCGATGCAACAGGGGCAGAAGAACGTGGAGAAGCGGATGCTCCAGGCGCTTGAGCCCGCCGAGCTGGCGCCGCTCTCTCGCGCGCCCATCAATCTCCGAATCACGAACGAAGCGAAGATGGTCTTTGAGACGGTCGGCAAGCTGGCCGGCATCAACGTGCTGGCCGATCCCGATTATGCTTCGCGCCGCATCTCGGTCGAGCTTAACAATGTCGCGCTCGAAGACGCCCTCGATCACGTGGCAATCTTGGCGAAATCGCTCTGGAAAGCGATCACGCCGAATACGATCCTGATCTACCAGGAGTCCAAGCGCCGCGACTTCGATCCGCAAGTGGTAAAAACGGTATATCTCACGAACACCATCCAGCCGTCGGAGCTCACCGAGATCGCGCAGACGTTGCGAAACCTGCTGGAGATGACCAAGATCCAGCCGGTTAACTCGCAGAACGCCATCGTCATGAAGGACACGCCCGACAAAGTGGCGATTGCCGAGAAAATCATCAACGACATCGATAAGTCGAAGCCGGAAGTGGTGCTCGAGGTGACGGTGATGCAGGTGAGCCGCGACCGGTCGCGGCAACTGAGTGTTTCGCCGGTCTCGGGCGGAGCTCCCGGCATCCAACTGCCAGTCAGCTACACGCCGCGAAGCGCGGTTACCACGACGAGTTCCGGCACGTCCGGAACGGGGACCAGCACCACCACAACGACCACCGGCACCGCGATTCCGCTGAGCCGCATCGGTAAGGTTAGCACCAACGATTACAGCGTCGTGCTGCCGGGCGCCACGCTGAACGCGCTCATGTCCGATGCGCACACCAAGATTCTGCAGAGCCCGCAAGTGCGCGCCTCCGACGGCGTGATCGCCAAGCTGCGCATCGGTGAGCGTATCCCGATCGCCACGGGCAGTTTCCAGCCGGGCATCGGCGGCGTCGGCATCACACCCCTTGTGAACACGCAGTTCCAGTACACCGAAGTCGGCCTGATTCCGGAGATCACGCCCAAGGTGCCCCCCTCGCGTC
>CAZRND010000003.1:35278-39503 GCA_964601345.1 uncultured Acidobacteriota bacterium
TTTCGCGAACGTGCTGTTTACGGTTGGCGTAATCGATGTGCTGGCGGGGCGCGGCGTGCGGTTCATCCCCGAGGGGAACACGAGTTCCAGGTACCCCGATGGCGTGGGGTTTCTGGGGATCACGCCCAAGGTGCACGCCTCGCGCGGGGTGGGCAGGAAGGTCGTAGTCGAGATATCCTCCGTCACCGGGCAAGCCAACATCGGCGGCATCCAGCAGCCCATCATCGGGCAACGGCGCGTGGAGGAGGAAATCCGCTTGAAGGAAGGCGAAGTGAACGTGCTCGGCGGATTCATCCAGGATCAGATGACCACCAGCCAGGCGGGCGTGCCGATTCTCGGCCAGATCCCGTTGCTCGGACACCTGTTCTCCACCGAGAAGAAGGACGTCTCCGAGAGCGAGACGTTGATCGTGCTGACACCGCACATCGTGCGCATCCCCGACGTCAGCGAGCTGAACTTGCGCGGCATCGACGTCGGCACGCAGACGAACATTGGCCTGCATTACCGCCAGGAAACCGCGCCCGCCGGCGCGCCCGCTCCTTCGGCAGCCACGCCCGCGGCTCCCGTCACGACGACACCGCCGCCGGGCGCTCAACCGCCGCCGGATTCCGCGCATCTCCGCTTCCAGGAGCCCTCGGTCAATCAGGTTGCGGGAACCACCTTCGACGTGCATCTTGAAATCGTCAACGGCCGGAACGCACACACGGTGCCGCTGCAGGTGACCTTCAATCCGAAAATCCTTTCGCTCGCGACCGTGGACATGGGCGCCCACATGCAAGCCGGAGGCGTGAAACCGGTCGTGACGCAGAACGTGGATGTTAATATCGGCAAAGCGGACATCTCCATCGCCCGGCCGGCGGGGACGCCCGGCGTGCCGGGGACGGGGAACTTGGTGACGCTGACCTTCAAGGTCCTGAGCGTGGGAGCGAGCGTCATTGAGGCAAACGGCATCGCCCGCGGTCCCGCCGGGGAGTTGCAGGCGTTGCCCGGCGCCAAGGTCTCCGTGAACGCCCGGTAAGTAGAAATGAGAAGGCGGAGCGAATCCGGACTTAGCCTGGTCGAGCTGATCGTCTCGGTCGCGATCCTGATGATTCTCACGCAGGCGGCGTTGCCGCTGGCGCGCGTCCGGATCAAGCGGACCAGGGAGCGCGATTTGCACTACGCGCTACGGGAAATGCGCGAAGCGATCGACCGCTACAAGGATGCGTCCGACCGCGGGCTGATCCAGGTCAAGCTCGGCACCGAGGGTTATCCGCCCGATCTTGATACGCTGGTGAACGGCGTCCAGATCGTCGGCCAGGTGGACAAGAAGTTCCGCTTCCTGCGACGCATCCCCACGGATCCGATGACGAAGTCCAGCGACTGGGGCTTGCGCTCGATGCAGGACGATCCCAAGTCGACGAGCTTCGGCGGACAGAACGTGTTCGACGTATACAGCAAGAGTCCGGACAAGGCGCTCAATGGCACGAACTACTCAGACTGGTAATCGGCGCGCGGGCTCGGCCGCGGGATTCAGCATGGTGGAGCTGATGATCGTGGTGTCGATCATGCTGATCCTGATCGGGCTGGCCGCGCCGATCTACACGCGCTCGGTGACGCGCGCCAAGGAGGCCGTGCTGCACGACCATCTCTTCACAATGCGCCAGCTCATCGACGAATACACGCTCGACAAGCAGCAAGCTCCGCAATCGCTCGACGATCTGGTTTCCGAAGGGTATTTGCGAGAGCTGCCGAAAGATCCCTTCACCAACTCCAACACCACCTGGAAGACAGACATGGAAGACGCCATGCGCAGCGCCGACCAGACGCAGCCCGGCATCATCGACGTCCACAGCGGATCGGAAAAGATCGGCCTGGACAATACTCCGTACAGTAGCTGGTAGTGAGACTCGCCTGGCTCCTTCTTGCCGCTGCGAGCCTGGCTGCACAGGGTCCGCAGCCCAAGGATGCCCGAGTCGGAATCCTCGAAGCGTTTGAGAGCCACCGCCTGGTGGCGATCGGCGAGGTGCATCGCAACCAGCAGGTCCACGACTTCATTGTTTCCGTGATTCGTGACGCCCGATTTGCCGGCGTCGTGAACGACATTGTCGTTGAGTTCGGCAATGCGCGGTTCCAAGCCGTGGTGGATCGCTACACTTCCGGCGAGACCGTCCCTCAGAAAGACTTGCAACAGGCGTGGAGGGAAACGGTCAACATCTTGGTGTGGGACGCTCCGGTTTACGAGCGGCTCTTTCGGACTGTTCGCGAGGTCAACCTGCGGCGTGCTCCCAACCAGCGTCTGCGGGTCGTTTTGACCGACCCTCCGATCGACTGGACACAGATCCAAACGCGCGAGCAGTGGTTGAAGTTCGCGGACCAGCGCGACGCGCATGCCGCCAAGGTCATTGAAGTGGAAGTACTCCGCAGAGGGCGCCGCGCGCTGCTGATCTTCGGGTCCGGCCATGTGATGAGGGATACTCCGGCCAATCTCTCGGGACTCATTCCCAACTTGTTCGTCGTCTGGTTCCACTCGAGCGGATGGGGCTTGGACGAAATCGAGCCGCGCCTGCGTCCGTGGCCGGTCCCTTCGATGGCGGCCATGAGAGGAACGTGGCTCGGAAGCACCCACTTAGGGGCAGGGGAAGGTCCGAAGCTGGAAGATATTGCCGACAGCTTTCTCTATCTGGGTCCTATGCGTTCTCTGAGGGAATCGAAGCCGCCGCTTCAGCTTTACCGCGATCCAGCGTATATGCGCGAGCTCGCCCGCCGCGACACGATCCAAGGCGGCTACAATCGGACAGAGCTTGAGGATCTGAACCGCAGGTTACGCAGATAAGAGGCTACGGGCTCAGCTCAGTTAGCTCGGCTGTCGCGGATCAATTCCGCCACAGGAGCGGGTTGTCTGTCATCGCTCGAGAGATGCGGCGATGGCGCGCAGTTGGTCTCCTAAAACCAAATCCATTTCAACGGATCCGGACTGTGGCACTGTTACGAGCACGGCGTACTTGTTTACCGACCGGAAAACCTCGGAATCAAGCACTTCGCGCCCATCGTTCGTGGGCCAAGCGATCAAGTAGTATTCACCCGCGAGGGCATGAGCTATTCGGAAAGTGCCGTCGCGACCGGAGACGGTACGCCTCAAGTAGCGAGCGAGCGGGCGTTTGTCTGGGTTGGCGCTAATCATCAGAACTGTTACACCAGAAGCTGGGTGCGCCGCGGAATCAAGCGTGTGACCGGCAACTGAGCTTTGGGAGTCCGTGAGAGTTACCGAGAGTTCCACGGCCCGGGCACCCTCGGATACCACAATTTCTCTATCGCGAAGATCCTGACCACCCACGGCAACAGAGGCAATTGCAAACTCGGGAGCACGCCCGTTACGAGATGCGACGATAATCTCGTAACGGCCAGGTTGAACATTCGGGATGTGGAAAGTCCCGTCGGAACGGACTTCTGTGAACAAACTAAGGTGGTCGCCGAACCGCGAGATCAGCTTGATATCCACGTTGCCTTGAGATACGACACCATCTGCCGGTTGCACGCGCCCTGTAATGGCAGCGCCTGGACCCGCCGTGATCATCAGACCGCTGATGTCACCCTCTTCAACTTCGACGTAACGAAAAAATGCTTCTGTCTGGCCACGATTTGCCCTGTCGGACTGAGTCCCGCTGACTCGGTACAGACCGGGCAATAGTCCCCCAGCCGTGAATGTGCCATCAGACTGGGTGCGCGCCGAAGCGCTTGAACCCACAACCTGGTCCTCGGGATTCACAGAAACTGAGCAGCCTCTCATGGGTTCGCCCGTTTCCTGATCCAGAATTGCCCCGGAAATACTATGCGTCGGAGTATCACGAAGCGCCAAGTTGATGCCCGGCAGCTCCTCACCAGCGGTCACTCTCAACACGTCGCCCTCCTGCAGGTGAGGGGCGTTGCGGTAGATCGCCCTAAGTTGAGATGATTGCTGTCCTCTTCTATCGCGGCCATTCGCCTGGAGATAGTACTGCCCGGCAGCCAAATTATAGAGGCGGTATTGGCCCCGGTCGTCCGTGACTACTTGCCCGCGCGAATGCAATTCAAAGCGCCCATCGTGATATGTCCGCACAATAGCCTGAACGGCAGCACCAACTGCAGGCTCACCGTCATCATCAAGTACTGCTCCGCTGATCACTGCGGCCTTCGCCAAGGCAAAATCAATATCGGTCATTTGCTGCCCAAGCTTCAAACTCAAGGTTCTACGTTTTAAAAAGTC
>CAZRND010000003.1:39513-42773 GCA_964601345.1 uncultured Acidobacteriota bacterium
CACTCATTGTTTTACGTTTGTAAGGGCTCGGGATAAACCCGGGCTTTCCAGCCGCGGGCACATAAAAGCCCGGCTCCGAAACCCGGATCTCATATTGTCCGTCGGAGTCTGTCGTTGTGGACGTCGGAGACGCCTCAGTCGGCCACAGGCTCACAAACGCATGGCTAATCGGCGTTCCTGTTTCGAGGCTAACGACTCTGCCGCGCACGATTGCGACAGCACCACTCGAGTCTAGGGTTTGCACTTGGGCGAACGCTCGAGGCATAAGAACGACTGCGAACCAGATAATCAACATGGCTTCTCCGCGCTATTGCGCGGCAAGGCGTTGCGCGATCGTTTCTATTCCAGGCGCCAGCTTCCCGTCTTGGTTGACCTTGCCTAAAGGCGGTAAGGTGCTTCGCACAAAATACTTCTCCACGAGATCGATGACGTATGGGTCCATCAATTGGTCTGGGGATTCCCCGGGCCAGGCGAGCAGCAGGTAGTCACCCGGAATAATCGTTCGGAGTTCAAAATTGCCAGCCGCATCGGACCAGGTGCGCCTGAAGAATCGCGCCGAACCACGCTTCGTGGCATCGGCGCTCACCAGGGCAAGACCGACGTTCCGAAGAGGATTGTCCGCCGCATCCAAGGCTTTGCCGGATATGGTTCCCACGCTGGAGTCAAGCGTAACTGTTACGTCGATGGAACCGGAGCCCTCCGCAACTTCCAGACTCGTTTGGCTCACCTCCCGGCCACCGACAATGATACTGCGGACAAAAAAAGCGGGGCGATCGGACGATATCTCGTCAACCTTGATGTCAATATCATAGATTCCGGGCTGCACGCCGGGAATCGCAAATGCCCCACCGGCGAACTCGCCATCGCTGTTAACGTCCGGCTAAGCTGACTCGAGAGCTCGACTCGGAGTCCTATAGGCCGTGCATCGTTGGTCGCCACCACATGTCCAGTAACTGTTGTTCCGGCACCGAGGACGATCGTGAAACCCACAATGTCGTGTTCACCAACAACGAAGCTTCGGGACGCATGCTTGTAACGTCCGGGTGAAGCGCTGTCCGGCGTAGCGTTGAGCATTTGAAACCGACCTTGCGTTAGTTCCGACAAACGAAACGTACCATCGGGCTTTGTCCCCGCTTGGGTGTCCATCCGACTCGGCGAGTAGCCTTCCGGATACACCGTAATGCTCGTTCGGCCAACGGGTCCGCCGGAGAGAGTGTCTACGACGCGGCCACTCACACTGTATACGGGCGATTCGCGCAAGACCAACCGGATGCCCGAAACTTCCTCGCCTGGGCCCACGTTCAACAGCTCCACGCCCGCCAATCCAGAAGGAGGGTGCAGCGCGGGCGCGTAGTGTCCCACCGGCTCGAACAACCTAGCGCCTTTGGCGGCTCGAATGTAGTACCGCGCCGGATTGAGGCCGTGAATTCGAAACTGCCCGCGATCATCGGTAATCGTGAGGGGAGACTCACGGGATTCAACCATGAACAGCGAGTAGACCCTGCGAACCGCGGTCACATTGGCGCCGGGGATCGGTTCGTTGGCTTCATCCACGACCGTGCCGGAAATCACACCAGACCGCAGCAGACGGACATCGATGCCTGCAAGCTCGTCGCCCCTACTCAACGTTAAGATGCTGGAATTACCTGAACTTCGATTGAGCGTCCCAGAAACGTATCCTGACTTCTCAACTGATAGTGTGTACTTTCCTGGCGTGACGTTTGTAAATCTATAGTTGCCGGTTGCGTCCGTTCTTACGACGAATCGTTCCTCTCCGTCTGAACGCAATATGACGTGACATCCTCGTAAAGGTGCGCCGCTTTGGGCGTCGCTGATCTTGCCGCTAATCGAGTCCGGCGGGCCTCCGAGCGCCATCAACGGCAACAGACACAAGGCCGCCAATGCTATTGCAAGGCGCAGCGCCTCACGGCTCGCCGAACGAGATTCGTCGAACAGATCCAAATGGGGCTCCTCTCAGGAAGGCCCGATCCTACAGAATATACCTGTAATAATCGTTCCTACTTCAGCGGATCGGAAAAGATCGGCCTGGACAACACCCCGTACTGTAGCTGGTAAAAAAACGAAACCACAGATTTGTCTTATCTGTGTTTATCTGTGGTTTCCGTTTTTACTTCTTGTCGCCCGCGGGCTCGGTGGAAGCTTCTTCGTCCTTCTTTTTCTTTTCCCGCTTCTTGAGCTCGCTCCCGACCAGCTCGACCATGGCTAGCTCCGCGCCGTCGCCGCGGCGCCAGCCGAGGCGCGTCATGCGCGTGTATCCGCCAGGACGCTGTGAGAAGCGCGGCCCGACGGTCGAGAAGAGCTTCTGAACCGTTTCCGGATCGACCAGGAAGGCAGCCGCTTGCCGGCGGGCGTGGAGCCCGCCTTTCTTGCCCAGCGTGATCATGCGCTCGGCATACGGACGCAGAAAGCGCGCCTTCTGCACGGTGGTCATCATGCGCTCTTCGCGGAGCAGGGAAGTGACCAGGTTGCGCAGCAACGCGCGACGGTGATTCGCCTGCCGGCCCAGCTTGGTAGTGGCTCGGTGGTGTCTCATCTTACAGCTCCGTACTCATCGAAGTCGCGCCGGGCACGGCCTGGCCGCGCTCGTCGATGCGCATCCCGAGGCTCAATCCCATCGTCGCCAGGATTTCCTTGATCTCGTTCAGCGACTTGCGCCCGAAGTTCTTGGTCTTCAGCATCTCGGCTTCGGTCTTCTGCACCAGTTCGCCGATGGTCTGAATATTGGCATTCTTCAGGCAGTTGTAGCTGCGCACCGAAAGCTCGAGTTCCTCGACCGAACGGTTCAGGTTCTCGTTTTTGATCTCCGGCCGGCGCTCCTCGCTGGCAGACGCAGTCTCGATCTCTTCCTCGAAGTTGATGAAGATGTTCATGTGGTCCTTCACCAGCTTCGCGGCCAGGCCGATAGCATCGCCCGGAGTGATCGAGCCGTTGGTCCATACTTCGAGTGTCAGCTTGTCGTAGTCGGTGATCTGGCCCAGACGCGCCGCTTCTACGGTGTAATTGCACTTGCGCACCGGCGTATGCACCGAGTCGATCGGAATGAAGCCAATGCCGAGGTCCTCGTCGAAATTCTTATCGGCGGAGACGTAGCCACGGCCGCGCTTCAGGCGCATCTCCATGTCGAGCTTGCCGCCTTCGCTGACGGTGGCGATGTAGACGTCCTTGTCGAGCACTTCGACGTCGGCATCCGCCTCGATCATGCCTGAAGTGACGACACCCGGCTGGTCGGCGCGCAGGTA
>CAZRND010000004.1:0-30412 GCA_964601345.1 uncultured Acidobacteriota bacterium
GGGCCTCGTGTCAGAGCTGGAGGCGTCCGGCCCAGTCATGGCTGGGCGCATTGCCCGGACTCTGGATGACGCTGCGGATTCCGTCATACGGGGGGAGCGTCGAGGCCTCGGTGGCGGCGACCACGCCCGGCAGCGCCTGGATCTTCGGCAGCAGCGTGCGAAAGAAATTCTGCTTGGCCTGGGCGGTGCTGTATTGCGCGCGCGGCAAGGGCAGGCGCGCCGAAATAACGTGGTCCACTTCGATGCCGAGGTCCTTGAAGATCATCCCGAAAAAGCTGCGCATCATCAGACCCGCGCCCGCCAGCAAGACGAGCGACAGGGCCACCTCCGCTACCACGAGCGTGCTGCGCAGGCGGCCTTGGCGCGATCCCGCGGAGCCTTTTCCGGAATCCTTGAGCGGCTCCGCCAGGCCGCCCTTCACTGTCTGAAGAGCGGGCGCCAGTCCGAAGATCAGTGAAGTAAGCCCCGCCAGGCCGATGCTGAACAGCAGCACGGGGAGGTTGATTTGAATCTGCGCCTCGCGGGGAACCAGGCCCTCGGGGATCGCGGCCACTAGGGCGCGCAAGCCGGCCATCGAAAACAGGACTCCCAGGACCATGCCGCCGCAAGCCAGCGCCAGACTCTCGATGAGCAACTGCCGCACCAGCCGGCCACGTCCTGCGCCTAGCGCCGAGCGGATGGCCATTTCCCGCTCGCGGACCGACGCGCGTGCCAGCAGCAAGTTGGCAACGTTGGCGCAGGCGATCAGGAGCAGCAAACCCACGGCGGCAGCAAGCGTGTACAACGTCGCCTTGAAGTTGCCGACGACCGCGTCGACCCAGCGTTGGACCACGACGGTGAAGCTCTTCGGATAATTCTTGGGATAAACCTTGGCCAGCCGGTGAGCCACGGCGTCGAGATCGGCCTGCGCCTGCTCGATGGTGACGCCTCGCTTGAGCTTGCCTTGGAAAAAGAAATAACGCTGGTTCCATTCGGGATCGGCCCGATCGAGATGAGCCGGCAGCCAAAGGTCTGCGCCGATTTTGTTGACGCGCAACGGCATGATGCCCACGAGCGTGGTGGGCGTGCCGTTGATGACGAAAGTTTGGCCGAGGATCTTCGGATCCTGGTTATAGGTCTTCGTCCACATCTTGTAGTTCATTGTGAAGACGGGCGGCGCACCGGGCTTGGAGTCTTCAGGGGTCAGTGCGCGGCCCAGCAGCGCCGGGACGCCCAGAAAACGGAACATGTTCTCGGACACCAGGCCGCCCGAATAGCGCTCCACACCCTCGGCCGTCGTGATGATGGCGTCCTCGCCGCCGTTCGCGATGACGTCTTCAAAGCTGCGCGTCTGTTCCTTGTAATCGAGGAACTCCGCCACTTGGAATCCGTTGCGTCCGCCCGGCCGGCTGCTGGTGGTGTCGTGGATATGGAACTGCACCACGCGGTCGGCATCCGCGTAAGGGAACGGGTCGAGCAGGACATTCTGGATGACGCTGAAGATGGTGGTGGCCGCGCCGATCCCGAGCCCCAGGGCCAGCAGCGCCAGGCTCGTGAAAACCGGCTCCTTGCGCAGCCCGCGCAGACCGTAGCGGAAGTCCTGCCAGAAGGATTGCATGTCCGGTATAGACGGTGGGTTGAGGTCGCGGTTGCCTGAAAATTTGAGGCAGCGTAAAATAACGACGTGAGAGCGCTTACCATTCTCCTGATCGCGTTGCCTCTTCAGGCGCAGTTCCGCAAGGTGGAAATGCGCGTCGGCGGCCTCGACTGCAACTCGTGCAGCGAGTCGGTGGACCGCGTCCTCAAGCGCATTCGCGGGGTCGAGTCCGCCTCGTTCGACGCCAAAGCCAACCTGGTAACGGTGTCCTTCAAGGCGGAAAACAAAGTCGCGCTCGAAGCCATCCGAGATGCAGTGAAGAGCATCGGCTATACGCCGGGCGAGACGCAGTTGAGCGCGCGCGGCAGCCTGGCGCAGGAAGACGGCAAGTGGCAATTCAAGCCCGCGGGTATCGATCGCACGTACGCGGCGGACATCCCCTCGGATCTGCTGTCGAAGGCGGGCGCGGATATCATCGTGGACGGGTCACTCCCAGCGCCTCAGGGCGCAAATCAGCCCGAGACTCTACGGGTAAAGGGGATTCACAAGTCGGATTGATCTATCGTAGGGCGCCGGCGGCCTGCTTCTGAAGAATGGCCATGGGCTCGTCGAAGTCGGGCAGGCTCATCGACTGCACTTTCCACACACTGTTTTCCTCAACCAGCATGGCCTTCCCTCTATAGGCCACGCCTTTCTTCGGCGGCGCGTTCAGGAGCTTGGCGATGGGCTCGGAAATCTCGGTCCAGGAATAGTTGAACAGCACTTCGCGGCCGCCGTTCCGGTCCTGAACGCTGTTCACCGAATCGAGTTGCCGCTTGCCGGCCGTGATGGCGCCGGCAATCGACTCCCCGTCACCCGTGTCGGCGAAAAACTGCCGTCCCTTCGAGCCTAGTTCCAATCCCTCGGGGCTCCAGATCCAATAACCTGTCTCGCGCCCGCGTCCGATGAAGGTCTGCGGGTCGTACTGGATTTTTTTCGAGAAGCGCACGTCGAGGAAGGGCTTGAGGAACGGAGTGTGCAGCTCGATGGCCAGGCGGGCAGAATGCTCTCGGGCCGCCGTGATTCCCCACCACGGCAAAAAGATGGCGCCCACGGCGGCCACCAGAATCCACTGCCACTGAAATCGTTGGGGCATTACCCGCGCGTCAGGCGGCCTTCTTCACAGCGCCGCCCTTGAGGACTTCGATCGCCTTCTTGAGAGGCAGATCTTCCTTGGGCCCGGCCTTGTCGTCGGGACGAGTCGGACGATTGGGCGCAGCCGCGTCGTCGTCCTGATCCTGATCCGGCTGAGGAATGTCGCGAGCTTCGGCGACCAGGAAGCCGGGCGTTAGCCCGTTGTCCTGGATCGTCTTGCCGCCGGGCGTGTAGTACTTCGCCACGGAGAGCAGCAAGGCCGAGCCGTCGTCGAGCGGGATGATCTTTTGCATGGCGCCCACGCCATAAGTCTTTTCGCCGATCAGTTCGGCGCGTCCATTTTCGGACAACGCGGCGGCCAGCACCTCGGCCGCACCCGCCGTACCGCGGTTCACCAGCACAACCAAGGGAAGCTTGATCTTCGCGCCGGTGGACGAGGCGTTGAAATTCTGGCGCGGATACTTCTGTCCCTGGAGGTAGGTGATCAGTCCGTGATCGAGAAACAGGTCGGCAACGGCGATGCCTTCGCTGATCTCGCCGTCGGTCGAGTTGCGCAGGTCCAGGACCAGGCTGCGCGCGCCGCCGGCGGTGACCTGCTGCAGACGCTGCGCTACTTCATTCGAACGTCCCTTGGGGAACGTCTCGATGCGCAGGTAACCGACGCCTGGATCGACTTGCTTGATTCCCACGGCAGGCTGATTGATCGACTCCATTTTCAGCGTCATGCGCTGCGGTTCGGCGCGAGTTGCGCGAACCACCGAAAAGACCACCTGGGTTCCCGGCTTGCCCGTCACCAGTCCCTTGACCTGCTCGAGCGACATTTCCCGCGTCGAGGATGAGTTGATGGACTCGATGATGTCGCCGTTCACCAGGCCCGCCTTCGCGGCCGGGCTTCCTTCGAGCGAGGAGATCACCGCGACGTATCCGAATTTCTTGGAGAGAGAGAGGCCCAACTCGCCTTTCGCCGCGCCCTTCTTCTTCTGATACTCGGCGTACTCTTCCGGCGTCAGGTAGCTGCTGAACGGATCGAGCGCTTCGAGCACGCCGTGCAAGGCCCCGTTGGTGACGGCCTTGATATCGGGCTGCTCGACATAATCGCTGCGAATGCGGCTCAGGACCTCGTTGTATACGCCCAGTTGACGGTAAGCTCCGTCGGAGGAGGCGCTGCTGCTCTTGCCGAGCACGCCGCCGATCACCAGCATCACTGCCAGAACGCTGGAAAAGAGGACTACGCCAAGCTTAGACCTGCTCATGAAAGATCTCTCCTGGTGACACTACTGAGCGATTATAACACCTTTACGATTTGGATTGGATTGCAGGAGAAGCTTCGAGCCATAGGTCCTTAGCAGGTTCCACGCCAGTTTGCGGGCGCGGCGCCGCCAGGAAAGCGTTATGATTGACTCATGGCAGAGTTGCGCATGAGCGATGCTGACGTCGCCAGGAATTTCTCGGAAGTTCTGGCCAAAGTGCGCCAAGGCGCGGAGGTTGTGGTCGAGCACAATAACCAACCTGTAGCGGTACTGAAGCCCGCCGTGCCTCCGCGGCGTAGGATCTCCGAAGTACTCGCGCGAATGTCCAAGACTTCCTCCGCGACCATGGACGCCGATTTCGCCCGCGACGTGCAGGCCGCCATTGACAGCCACCGCGAGCCGTTGGCCCCGCCCGCATGGGATTGATTGTTGACTCATCCGAGGCGATCAGCGCCGAGAGGACGGGCCTAACCGCCTATCAGATGGTGGAGCGAATCGCCGCACAGCACGGAGATGAGGAGATTGCACTGTCCGTGGTCACCGTCCTCGAACTCGCGCACGGTGTGGCTCGAGCCGACAACCCTCAGCGCCGAGAGAATCGTCAGCGTTTTCTTGACGACCTCCTTTCTGGGATGCCAATCCACCCGGTGACGGTAGTTATTGCATTGCTTGCGGGCCAAATCGACGGCCAGTTGCGCGCATCGGGCAAGCACGTGCCCCTTGCAGATCTCCTCATTGGCGCAACGGCGCTGAATCTAGGCTATTCCGTCTTGACTTCGAACCGACGCGAATTCGAGCAGATTCCCGGCTTGGTCACCCTAACGTAGTCAGGCAGGTTTCAGACATGCGGTCGTGCCACGTGAGCTGTTCCTGATCCACCCAGGCCCAGAAAAACCCCAAAAGGAAAGGCCCTGCGCTGGCGGCCGCCGCGAAGGCCCGACGCACGCGCTTCGAGCGCGAGGCCGGCCGGCCGTCGAAGTCCACCAGTCGGAGCCCGGTCCACATCATGCCGGGGGTGCCGGTGCTGAACCGCAGAAAGAGGAAGTGGTAAAAGAGCGGAACCAAGCCCAGAATCGCCAGCAGCGCCGCGACTGTGATGCGCATCTGGGCGCGGGCGCCGAACAAAGGCAGCTCGCCGCCCATGAAATGATAGACGAGGAACAGCAAGCCGTACGCGATCGCCACCATCGCCCCGTCGAGCACAGCCGAGACGAGGCGGATCTGCACGGGCGCTACCGGAAATTCCAGGAATCCCGTCGCTGGGACGGAATGGCGAAGGGGAAAACGAAAGTCCTGCTGCTGGGCCGGACGACGGACTTGCGGCGGAGGCTTGGGCGGGGCCTCCAGCAACGGAGCGGGCTCCGGCTCGGCATCCTTCGCAGGACCCGGGAAGACGATGAGTTTGCCTTCGGGTTTTGCAGGACTCGGCGACAGTTCCTCGGGAGCTTCGAGCGGCAACGCCGCTTGCAAACCGCGACGCTGCCGGAATTGATTCATCCGGTCCCGCACGTCCATGTGCCAGGCGGGCAGCGGCTCCGCGGCCGGCGCCGCGGCGGCAGCGGGCGGAGCGCTGTACTCTTCTTCCACCATCTCCACGTCAAAGCGGATGGCGCATTTCTCGCAACGATGTTCGTTGTCGTCGTTCGGGTATCCGCACTCCGGGCAATAGATCAAGGGTTCGAGCGGCTCCAAGGTAGAATGTCAATGTCCATGCGCAGGCCTCTCCTTTTGTTGTGTAACATACTGATTCTTTTTTGTCATTCGTTTTGGCCGCTCTCGGCGCAAGAAGTGCAGTCCGAGTCAACCTCTCGGCCGTTTTTGACCGCAAGATTCTCGATTCCCACCGTGAACGCTCCGGAAGTCTGTGTCCAGGATGCGCAAACGCCTCCGCAGAGCCCCGACACCGCCAGAATCCTTGCCGACACGCAGGAGAAGACCGGCAACCTTTACCATCTCCGTGGCAGGGTAGAGATTCTTTACAAGGACACGCACCTCACCGCCGATCAGGCGGACTACAACGACGAGACGCAGGAGGCGACCGCCCTCGGACACGTGCACATCGAGCGCCCGTCGCGGCATGAAGATATTCATGCCGCGCGCGTCGTCTACAACCTCGATACCGGCGCGGGACAGTTCTACGACGTGCAAGGATCGACCGGCGCGCGTGTCGGCGGCAAGAACGTGGTGCTCACGACGACTAATCCGTTCTATTTCGAGGCGCGCTGGGCGGAAAAAGTCGACGACAACACCTACGTGATTCATCACGGCTACGTCACGTCCTGCAAACCCTCGAGCGCTCTCTGGACACTGCACAGCAGCCGGTCCGTCGTGCTGCCGGACGACCATGCCTCCATTTACGACGCCTGGTTGCACATCCGCAAGGTTCCGGTTTTCTTCTTTCCCTTTTTCCGGCATTCGTTGCAGCGCATTCCGCGCAGCTCCGGTTTTCTGACGCCGCACTTGGGAACCTCGTCCCGCAAGGGTTTTGTCGCCGGGGAATCGTTCTACTGGGCCATCAACCGCAGCGCCGACGCCCGGCTCGGCTTTCGCGTCACCTGCACCGACACGGACCCCGTGTGCGGCGCGGGGTATAACAGCGCCCGGGGCTGGGCCCAGAATGCCCCGTTCCGGTACAAGCCCATGGAGAAGACTTATCTCGACGCCAGTTACTTCGGCGTGATCGACCGCGGGCAGGTAGTGAATGGCGCGCGCGGTCCCGATCAGAGCGGACGCACGCTCACGATCCTGGGCGCGAGCGAGCTGCCCTACGGATTTCGCGCCGTCGCCAACGTGAATTACCTGAGCTCGTATCAATTCCGCCTGGCCTTCACGGAGACGTTCAACGAAGCCATCGGCTCGGAAGTGCATACTGTCACGTTCGTGACGAAACACTTCAGCTCCTACGATTTTCACTTCGCTTTTTCGCGCTATCAGAATTTCCAGAGCACCACGCCGCACGATTCCATCGAGATCCGCGCGCTGCCGAGCATCCAGTTCTCCGGCGCGGATCGCCGCCTGTTCCCGCGGTTTCCCCTCTACTATTCCTTCGACAGCGCCGCGGAAGGCCTGAGCCGGTCCGAGCCGTCGCTCGAGACGGCCGGCTTCATCAGCCGCTTCGATCTCTCGCAGCGCTTCAGCTTGCCGCTACACTTAGGCGATTTCCGCCTGACCCCTTCTTTTGGGTTCCGCACCACCCACTACGGCAGCAGCCTGCAGACGGTCGGGGCGACCACGTCCGGCCTGATCCGCGGCGTTTCCCCGAACGAGATCAACCGCATCACCGAGGAGTTCACGCTCGACCTGCGCGCGCCGTCGCTGGCCAAGGTCTTTCGCTCGCCCTGGAAGTCGCTCGGCGACCGTTGGAAGCACGTGATCGAGCCGAGCGCCGTCTTTCGGATGCGGAACGGCGTGGACGATTTCCAACAGACCCTGCGCTTCGACTTCTGGCACCTTCGGGCGAACACGCAAGGGTTGCAGTATTCCCCCACCCAGCCCCTTTACAGCCACCGCGCCAAAGACGGCGAGGTGCGCGAGCTGGCCAGTTGGGAAATCAGCCAGCTCTATTTCTTCGATCCGACCTTCGGCGGCTCGCTGACGCCCGGCCAGCGCAACGTCTTCGACTCGAGCATCTATCTCACCGGCCAGGCGTTCCTCGACACGACGCGGCGTTTCTCGCCGATCACTTCGCTAATGCGCGTGAAGCCCACCAACTTCTACGATCTCGAGGTGCGCTCGGAATACGATCCCGACCGCCACCGCTTTGTGGATACGGGCGTCTCGGCGAACGCGCGGCACGGCAAGGTTTTCGGGTCGCTGGGCCAGACCTTTGTGCGCAGCAGCCCGATTCTCGCTTCGCCTTCGAATCAGTTGCGCGCATCGGTCGGTTACGGCGGATCGAGCCAGTTGGGACCCAACATCATCTGGCTGCTGGTGGACGACGTGCGCAACGGCTTCCTGCAATACTCCGCCGTGCAGGCCAGCTACAACCTCGATTGCTGCGGCTTGACCGTGGAATGGCGGCGCTTCGCCTTCGGCCGCGCGCGCAACGAGAATCAGTGGCGCGTGGCGGTGTCGTTCGCGAACATTGGAACCTTCGGAAATATCAAGAAACGCGAGAGGCTTTTCTAGCTACTTCTTAATGTCGAAGCAATAGAGATTGTCCTGCTCGCGGAGGTACATGCGTCCGTCGGAGATGACCGGCGGCGTCCAGGTGTTGTATGAACCGCGTGGGATCGCGAAGCGTGATTTTTCTTTGTATGCCTCGGGAGTCGCCGACGCCAGGCCCATCACGCCGTTTTCACTCAACAAGTAGAGATTGCCTTCTGCCAGAGTCAACGATCCCTTGCCGACGCTGCGATCGCGCCAGATCACGGCTCCGGTCTGAAAGTTCATCGCCGTGAGGACCGTGCTGTTGAATCCGAACAGCGTGTCGCCGACCAGCACCGAACTGCTGTAGTGATTCTTCATGTCGCGGTTGAAATATACCTCGGTAGCCTTGACGCCCTTCCCTTGTTCGGTGAGCTTCAGCAGCGCGCAGCCCGTGCCGTAGTCGGAAGAGACGAAGAGGAACCCGTTCGAATAGATGGGCGTCGCGATGTTGGCGGTCCCGTTCGCAACTTTATCGTATCGCCACAGGAAATCCCCGTTGTTGGCGCGCAGCCCCATCACGCCGACGGCGGTGAAAACGACGATCTGGCGGACGCTCCCCGTCTCCACCAGAATCGGCGAAGAATATCCGGCCGGATCGTTTTGCGATTTCCATACCGCCTTGCCCGTTTTCTTGTCGAGCGCCACCACCGACGCGCCGGACCCGCCGGGCGTCACAATCAGGTTGTTGCCGTCCACGAGCGGCGATTCGCTGTAGGCCCAGTGAGGCATCTGCCCGCCGAAGGCGTCTGCGAAGTTGAGGCTCCAGACTTGCTTGCCCGTCTTCACATCGAGACACTTGAGCGTGCCATCCGCAGATTCGGCGTAGAGAACGTCGCCGTCCACGGTCGGCGTACCCCTCGGTCCATTGCCATGACCTTCGTTGTACGACCTGCCGTTCGGCGTTTCCCACACCTTTTTGCCGGAGGAGATGTCGATGGCCGTCACAAATTCCTGATTGCCTCGCTGCCCCTGCGTGTACAGCATTCCTTTCACGATAGAGAATCCGGCGAACCCTTCTCCGAGTCCCTGGGCCGTCCACACCTTCTTCGGCCCATCCGGAGGCCAGGCATCCATGAGTCCTGTTTCGGAAGAGATGCCGTTCCGAAGCGGCCCGCGCCACTGCGGCCAATCGCCCGCAACGGCGGGCAGAGCCAGACACAACAGAAGAATGGCGGATGCTCTCATAGGGCTAGTATAGGCGGGCGCTTTCGCAGAGTTGTAAAGAATTATGAACTTGCCTGACGCAACTCCCGGGCTTTCTCCTCGGGCGACGTGTCGTTGATGAACATCCCCGCGCCGGTTTCGCATCCCGCCGGATACTTCAGTTTTGTAGCGCTGCGATGCGGCGGATAAAACTCGATATGGAAATGCCATTCTGGAAAATCACCCTGAACCGGCGCTTGATGCATCACCATCATTAACGGCAGTGGGAAGCCGAAAAGCTTGTCGTATTGCAATAGCAGCCGCTGCAGGATCTCGGCCAGGGCGCGCTCCTCATCCGCGTTGAATTGCGCGATGGTCTGAATGTGCCTCCGGCTCGCCAGGTGGACCTCGTACGGCCAGCGCGCGAAGTACGGGATGCCCGCCGTGAAGCAATCGTTCTCCGCGACGATGCGGCGGCCGTCGCGGCGCTCTTCCGCCAGCAGATCGCACCACAGGCATCGCCTGGTTTTTCCCTGATGCGCGCGCGCCGACTCGAGCTCGCGCTCGATTCGCGGCGGGATAAACGGAAAGGCGTAAATCTGTCCGTGCGGATGCGGCATGGTCACGCCGATCACCTCGCCGCGATTTTCAAAGATGTAGATGTACTGCAAACGCCGGTCGGCGGCGAGTTCGATGAACCGCCGCTTCCACAGCGCGACGACTTTTTCGATGTGCGACAGCGGCAGACCTTCGAGCAGCGCCGTATGATCGGGATGATAAAGAACCACCTCGCAGGCACCCACCGAAGGGGCGCTCCGGTAGAGTTCGGGCGGCCCTGTAGGAGGCGCGGGCGGCCCGGCATCCGGACGCAACGTCGGAAAATCGTTGGCATAGAGATGCGTTTCGTAGCTGTCCGGAACGCGCCCCGAGCCGGGACAAAAAGGGCAGCCCTCGACCGGCATCTGCGGCCGGTCCTGGCGGTCGGTGGCAACCGCGGTCCACTCGCGTAGTATTGGATTCCAACGCAGTTCCAGCATCGACGGGTTTCTCAGTGCTTATGCTATGCTGGCCCCTTGCATCTCGCAATATCCGATTACACGATCGTCGTAATCTATTTCCTTTTCGTCTTAGGCGTGGGATGGATGTTGAGGAATTCCATCCACACGGGTCAGGATTTTTTGCTTCCCGGCAAGGGAGTGCCGGTTTGGATCACGGTTCCGGCTTTTCTCGCGGCCGGCCTCGGCGGCCTCGAGACCGCGGGCATGGCCGCCTTGGGCGCGAAGTACGGGATGCTGGCTTGTCACTATTATTGGATCGCTTCGGTCCCCGCCATGATCTTCCTCGGCGTCTTCATGATGCCCTTCTATTTTGGCACCCGGGCCCGGTCCGTGCCGGATTACCTGCGGCTGCGCTTCGATTCGAAGACGCGCTCTCTCTACGCCGGTGCTTTCGCCGTGATGGCCGTGCTGATGGGCGGACTCAACCTCTATGCCGCGGCTGCGGTACTGCAAACGCTGCTCGGATGGCCCATCCATATCGCGATTTTTCTCGGGGCCGGCGCGGTGTTGGCATACATCTACCTGGGTGGCCTGCGCGCCGCTATTTATAACAACGCGGCCCAATTTGTTCTCATCGTCGCGGGTCTCGCGCCGTTGACGCTTCTGGGATTGCGCCGCGTGGGAGGATGGCAAAGTCTCTCGGCGCGTCTCGATGCCGGCCATATGAGCCTGTGGAGTGTGCTCGATGATCCGGCGCACAACCAGCTTGGCGTGCCGTGGCTCGCCGTCGTGCTGGGTCTCGGTTTTGTGCTGTCCTTCGGATACTGGTGCACTGATTTTCTGCTGGTGCAGCGAGCGATGGCCGCGCGGAGCGTAGCCGCCGCGCAGATGACGCCGATCCTCGCCGCTTTTCCGCGAGCCATTCTTCCTTTCGTGATCGTTGTCCCCGGCATGATCGCGACAGCCTTGCTGCCCGACCTGGCGGGCAATTACAACGAGGCGCTGCCGCGCCTGATGCGCCAGCTCTATCCCGCGGGTTTGATGGGCCTGGGTGTCACGGCTCTGTTCGCAAGCTTGATGTCGGGGATGACGGCATGCGTGAGCGCTCTCAATACGGTCGTCGCCTACGACCTCTATATCACCCGTATTCGGCGAATTGACGACGAAGGACAGGAGCAGCAAATCAACTCGCTGGACCTGGGACGCATCGCGACCGTCAGTGGCGTCGTGTTGAGCGTAGGCGCGGCGTATTTGGTCGTGCTGTTCAACAACGTGGTCGAGTACATGGTCTTCCTCTTTTCGGTGTTCACGGCTCCGCTCTTCGCTACTTTCCTGCTGGCGATGTTCTGGAAACGCGCCAACGGGTCCGGCGCATTTTGGGGGCTTGTTTCGGGTGTCTCCGTGGCCGGGTTTCACTACTCGTTGATCGTCGGAGGCATTGCTGAATATCCGAGTGACACGACCGGGTATCTTTTCAGCGCCATCTATGCCTTCACGGCGTGTTTCGTTGTGACGGTGGCGGCCAGTTGGAGTGGAGCGCCTTATCCCGAGCGGAACCTGGTCGGCTTGGTGTATACGCTCACGCCGCGGCCCCAGAGCTCGAGGTTTGTCTGGTACCGCCGACCGGTCACGTGGGGCATCGCGGCGTTGGCTCTTACGCTCTGGCTCAACTACCAGTTTTGGTAGGAAGAAACATGTACGTGACGAGCGCCGCCCCGGCTAGGCGCTTCTTCCCATCGAAAAGGTCCACGCGCCCGACGACCAGCGTCGAGCCGATGCGGATCAGGCGCGATCGCGCCGATACGTGCCCATTTTCGATGGGCAAGAAATAATTCACCTTCATCTCCACCGTAGTGCCGGCCCGCGTCCCGTGAAAGCGGTTGGAAATCGCGATGCCCACTGCGGCGTCGGCGAGCGTAGCGGTGACGCCGCCGTGGAGGACGCCGGCCAGATTGCGCAGCTCGTCGCGGACGGCGCAGGCGATCGTCACGCCGTCGCGGTGGCGCTGCGTGACGCGAATCCCCAGCAGCCGGTTGAAGCGCATCCGTCTCACCAGTGCGTTGAGATCTCGCAGCGTAAATCGCGCGGAAGGCACCCGTGCATTATGCCGTAGTATGATACCTGCCCATGAATAATCTGAGTCTGCAGGGTCAGGTTGCGCTCGTTACCGGAGGCGGCCGCGGTATCGGCAAGGCGATTGCGCGTCGCTACGCGGCGGCCGGCGCGTCTGTGGTCATCGCCAGCCGCAAAATGGAGAATCTGGAAGCGGCGGCGAAGGAAATGGCCGGACTGCCCGGAAAAGTTGTGCCGATCGCCTGTCACGTGGGGCGTCCCGATCAATTGCAAAATCTGGTCAGTGAAACGGAAAAGAAACTCGGTCCAGTCGACATCCTGGTGAACAACAGCGCCACGAATCTTGGCCAGGGACCTTCGCTCGACGTCACCGACGAAGCCTTGACCAAGACGTTCGAGGTGAATGTGCTCTCGGCGCACCGTCTCATCCGCCTGACCGTGCCGAAGATGATCGAGCGCGGCAAGGGCGGCTCGGTGATCAACATCGCTTCCATCGCCGGACTTCGCCCGCAGCCCGGCGGCCTGGTCTACAGCTTCACCAAGGCGGGACTCATCATGATGACGCGCGTGTGGGCCGTGGAATTCGGCCGGCACAACGTTCGCGTCAATGCCATCGCGCCCGGTCTGATCCAGACCGACTTCAGCGAATATTTCTGGAAGAACGAAGAGCACGTGAAGCGTCTGGAGAAAACCCAGCCCATCCCGCGCGTCGGCCAGCCCGACGAGCTCGGCGGCATGGCGCTTTACCTGGCATCGCCGGACTCATCCTTCGTCACCGGCCAGGTCTTCGTGGTGGACGGCGGCGCAACCGCGCAATAGATCCAAATGATTCGCCGCATTGGGGGACTGATTTCGCGGCCCGCGGAAGAATTTGCGGAGATTGTCCGTAAGCCGACTTTTCTTGCCCCGACCGTTTTGACCACAGCGCTGGTTGTCGGGCTGCTGTTCTTTGCGGTGCAGCGCATCGGTTCCGCGCGCCTCTTCGGTAACGCCGCAAAGGCGCTCGAAACCCAACCGGAACTTGCTGGACAGCCGCGTGAGATCATCGCCGAGGCGCTGGCGATTGTCGTGGAAGGATTCGCGCTGCTGGCAGTCCCGATCGCCATCCCGCTCACGGCGCTCTCCTTGCTGCCGCTGGTATGGGGACTCGGAGGTACCGCGAAGTTTCGGCCGATGCTCGGCGCCGTGGCGTGGGCCGGATTGCCTCCCGCACTCGGAGGATTCCTCACCGGCGCGGCCGTGCTCATCTTGCGCGATCCTGCTCATCTCTCTTTCGAGAGCCTGATGCCCTTCAACCTGGGAATTCTCGTGCCGGGAAAGCTGGTTCACACCTTTGCCGGCACGATCGAGGCATTCAGCCTCTGGAGCCTGGTGCTACTGGCGTACGGAGCGGCGGCGGCTTCCGGCCTGAGCTTCCGGAAGTGCCTGCTCTCGATTGCGCCGCCCGTCTTCATCTTCATCTGGATCTTGATCGCGATTGCCGCGATGGTAGGATAGGCGCATGACAGCGACACCCGTAACGTCCGCACAGATTCTGGCCGGCGTCCAGCCTCCCACATTCGCGACGGCGGAAGAGGAGCGGCGGCACCGGAAACAGCGCCTGGCCGCCGCCTTCCGTCTCTTCTCGCGATTCGGATTCGATGAAGGCGTGGCAGGCCACATTACCGCGCGCGATCCCGAACGCACCGATCACTTTTGGGTCAATCCTTTTGGAATGCACTTCGGACAAATCCGCGCCTCCGACCTGATTCTGGTGAACCACAAGGGCGAGGTGGTGGAAGGCAAGGCGCTGGTAAACGGCGCGGCCTTCGCGATCCATTCGCAAATCCATCGTGCGCGTCCCGACGTGATTGCCGCGGCGCACGCGCACTCGCTTTACGGAAAGACCTGGTCGTCGCTCGACCGCCTGCTCGATCCCATCACGCAGGATTCCTGCGCCTTCTACAAAGACCACTCGATCTTTGCCGATTTCACGGGCGTGGTTTATGACACCTCGGAGGGGCAACGCATCGCCGAATCGTTAGGGCAGCGGAAGGCCGTGATCCTGCGCAATCATGGACTGCTTACCGTCGGCCACACCGTGGATGAAGCAGCCTGTTCATCACCATGGAACGCACTTGCCAGGCTCAGCTTCTGGCCGAGGCCGTCGGTAAGCCCGTATCGATCGACGACAAGGATGCGCTCGTGACGCGCGAACAGGTCGGCACGCACCTGGCCGGATGGTTTCAGTTTCAGCCGCTTTGGTCGAAGATTGTTCGGGAACAGCCGGATTTGTTGGAGTAGGAGCTAACCCTTCTTGAGTTCCTGCAGGACCATGCGGGCAACTTCTTTCAGTGTCTCGAAGACGCCGGTTCCCTTGTAGGCCACCGCTTCGAAGACGGGCTCGCCCTTGCGTTGCAGTTGCGGCGTAATGTCGGCCACCGGCAGCGCGTTTGGCAAGTCGCGCTTGTTGAGTTGCAAGACGTAGGGGACCGTCTGGAAATCGTAGCCGTGATCCTTCAGATTCTCTTCCAGGTTCTCGATCGCCTCGATGTTCGCATCCATGCGCTCTTCCTGCGAGTCGGCCACGAAAACCACGCCATCGACGCCGCGCAGAATGAGCTTGCGGCTGGCATCGTAGAACACCTGTCCGGGAACGGTGTAGAGATGGAAGCGCGTCTTGAAGCCGCGCACAGTGCCCAGGTCGAGCGGCAAAAAATCGAAGAAGAGAGTACGGTCGCTCTCGGTGGCGAGCGAAATCATCTTGCCTTTGTTCGGAGCGTTGTCGAAAATGTACTGCAGGTTCGTCGTCTTGCCGCCGAGACCGGCGCCATAGTAGACCAGCTTGCAATTGATTTCACGCGCTGCGAAGTTGATGAAGCTCAAGGCCGTTCCTTTCTACCACAAGGCTGACCTTAACTGCAACTAAACCGCTGTCCTATGACCAGCTAACGGGCCGCCCTGGCCATGGTTGCGGGCAGGCCAGTTCTTTGCTATATTGCCGCCTGCCTTTGAATGCGCAAGGATCTCCTGCCGGGAGGCATGAGGAATGAGCAAGCGGGGCAAGCGCAAGGGTGGTCCTAAGATATTGAAAAATAAGAAGCTAAGAGCCCTGAAGCGAGTCAGGAAGAAGACCGCCGCGAAGGCCCTGCTGCGTTCCAAGTCGCACTCGAAAGCGCCACTCAAGCCCCAGAAGCTCGCCGAAGATCCACGTTTAAAGCTCGCTCGCGAGCAATATGAGACGGGGCTTTCTTTCCTCAACGGACAAAAGTACGAGAAGGCCATCCCGTGGTTTGAAAAGGTGATGGCGTCGCCGGTGGGCGACCTGATCGACCGCGCCCGGATGCACATCAGCATTTGCCGGAAACGCCTGGAGGGCAACACGCTCCAGTTGCGCACCTCGGAAGATCACTACAACTACGCCGTGTCTCAAATCAACGTCGGACAGTTTTCCGCGGCCGAAGAGCATCTCGGCCGGGCGATGAAACAGACTCCCAAGGCCGGGCATCTGCACTACGCCATGGCAACGGTGAAAGCTCTGAAGAGCGAGCTGGACGCGGCGCTCGGCAGTTTGAAGGCGGCTATCGACCTCGATGAGAGCAATCGCTTCATGGCCCGCAACGACCGCGATTTTGCGGCTCTCTATGAAGATCCGCGCTTCGCCGATCTGGTCTATCCTGAGAAGGGGTCCGAGGGTTAGGTTCGCGGGTCCCATCTCCTCATGTCTGCGCCTTCCATAGAACGTCGCCCTCTTCGCATCGTTGCCATTGGAGGAGGCACCGGACTCTCGACCGTCCTGCACGGGCTGAAGGAGCATGTGCGCCGACCCTATGCTCCACCCGGACGCGAAGGGCGGATCGACGACCTCAGCGCCATTGTCACCGTCACCGACGAGGGCGGCAGCTCGGGACGTTTGCGCCGCGAGTTTGGAGTGTTGCCGCCGGGCGACATCCGCCGGTGCCTGGTGGCGCTATCAGAGGACGAAGCGCTGCTCTCGCGTCTCTTCGAATACCGCTACCGGCGCGGCCGCGGCCTCGAAGGACACAGCCTCGGCAATCTCTTTCTCGCGGCGCTCACCGAAATCACCGGCGATTTCCAGCACGCCCTCCGCGTGTTCGGCGAGGTCCTGGCTACCTGCGGGACGATTTATCCCTCGACGCTCTCGAACGTCCGCTTGCAGGCCACGCTCGAAAACGGCAAAGTTGTCACCGGGGAGACGCGCATCAGCGGCAGCACCAAGCGCATCGTCCGAGTGCGCCTGGTTCCCGGCAACTGCAAGCCGGTGCCGGAGACGGCCGAGGCGATCGCCGCGGCCGATATCATCACCATCGGGCCGGGGTCCCTTTACACGAGCCTGGTTCCGAACCTGCTCGTACGCGGACTCTCGAAGTGCATCGCGGAATCGAAGGCCGTGAAGGTTTACGTCGGGAATCTCATGACCCAGCCCGGAGAGAGCACCGGCATGACCACGTCCGAGCACCTGCGCGCCCTCTACCGGCACGCCGGACGTCCGTTCCTGGACTACGCCATCCTGAATCACGGCGAGATTTCGCCCGGGCTGCTCCGGCGGTACCTCGCGCAAGGGGCCAAGCCCGTGGTGAACGACCTGGAAAAAATCCGCAAGATGAACATCGAACCGGTGTTTGAAAACCTGGTGATCGAAGAGAAGGTTGTGCGCCACAACGCTGATCTTCTGGCGCAGCGCATCCTCTCCCTGGCTAAACTGAAGGAAAACTTATGAGCGAGAAACAAACGGGAAACCTGGCGGTGGTAATTCTGGCGGCGGGCCTGGGCACGCGAATGAAGTCGCGGCACGCCAAGGTCCTGCACCGCGCCGGCGGACGCACCCTCATCGAGCAGGTGGTGTCGGTCGCCTCGCGCCTGACGGCAAGCGAGCGGATTTTCGTCGTGGTGGGGCATCAGGCGGATGCGGTCCGAAAGGTTGTGAGCGCGAATTTCATCCTCCAGGCGGAGCAACTCGGCACGGGTCACGCGATCCTGGTGGGCCGCGAGCAACTCGAACACGCCGCCGACAACCTGCTGGTGCTTTACGGCGACGTCCCGCTGTTGCGCGAGGAGACTTTGCGCCGACTGCTCGAGGCTCACGCGAAGTCGCGAGCGGCGTGCACTCTGTTGACGACGGAAGTCGAGGATCCCACCGGCTATGGGCGCATCATTCGCGACAAGCAAGGCCGCCTGAAGGAGATTGTCGAGCAGAAAGCCTGCACGCCGAAGCAGGCGGCGATCAAGGAGATGAATCCCGGCATCTACGTATTCAAAACCAAGCTGCTCTTCGAGAACATCAGCAAGCTCGGACGCAACAATCCCGCGAAGGAGTATTATCTGACGGACATGGCCGCGATCCTTCGCTCGGCCGGACACAAGATCGAGACCGTGAAGACGCAGCCGGCCTCCGAAGTGCTGGGCATCAACACGCGCGCCGAGCTCGCCGTGATGGACGCCCTCCTGCGCGATCGCAAGACCCAGGAGTTGATGCTCGCCGGCGTGACCATCGTGCGGCCCGAGACCTGCCTGATCGACGCGGACGTCGAGATCGGAGCCGATACCGTCATCGGTCCGAGCGTGGCTTTGCGAGGCAAGACGCGCATCGGCGAGAACTGCGTGATTCATCCGTTCAACTCGCTGCGAGACTGCGAGCTCGGAGACAACGTGGAGGTCCACGAATGCTGCTGGATGGATCATGCGCGGGCCGAGAGCGGCGCGCGCATCGGTCCCTTCGCGCGGCTACGGCCGGGCAGCGACCTCGGCCCGGACGTGCACGTCGGCAGCTTCGTCGAGACGAAGAAGACGCGCCTGGGGCGCGGCACCAAGGCCAATCACCTGGCCTATCTCGGCGACGCAAACATCGGCGACGGCGTGAACATCGGCGCGGGGACTGTGACTTGCAACTACGACGGCAAGAACAAAAACGCCACGACGATCGAAGACGGATCGTTCGTGGGCACGAACAGCTCGCTGGTCGCGCCGGTAACGATCGGCAAGGGATCGTACGTAGCCGCGGGATCCGTGATTACACAGAACGTCCCGCCGGGATCGCTCGGAATGGGCCGCGCCCGGCAGGAAAACAAAGAGGGTTGGGTAGCAAAGCGAAAGGGGTAGCTTATGCGAAAGCTTATTGGTTGTTTGCTGGTCGTTGCGGCGATTGCTGCCGCCGAGAGCGCGCGCCTCACCGTGCAAGACGTCTTCAATCTGGAGCTCGCGACCACACCGCAAGTCTCTCCCGACGGCAGGCGCATCATCTACGTTCGCCAGTTCAGCGACATCATGACGGATCGGCGCTACTCGAATCTTTGGATCATCAACGCCGATGGAACAGACCACCGTCCGCTGACCACCGCGAACTTCAACGATACGTCGCCGCGTTGGTCCCCCGACGGCAAGGAGATTGTCTACATCTCCGACCGCGACGGGACGCCGCAGATTTATCGCCGCTGGATGGACTCCGGCCAGACGGCGAAGATCACAAACCTGACGAGCGCGCCGAGCGGCATCGCCTGGTCGCCGGACGGCAAATGGGTTTCGTTCGCGGCGCTGGTTTCGGAATCGGCTCCGCGCGTGGCCGCGATGCCGGCCGCTCCGTCGGGCGCGAAGTGGGCCGAGCCCGCCGTGGTGATCGACAAGCTCGTCTACCGGTTCAACGGCGCGGGCTACTTGAAGCCCGGATACTCGCACATCTTCGTCGTGCCGGCGGAAGGCGGCACGGCGCGGCAGATCACCAGCGGAAATTTCCAGCATGCCGGCGGCGCGGGCTTCCGCGCCTCCGAGGCGGTGTGGACGCCCGACGGCAGGCATCTTCTGATCTCCGCCGTGCGCCGCGCCGACTATGAGCTCGAGCCGCTCGAAAGCGATGTCTACGAATTCGCGGTGGCCGACGGTGCGGTCCGCGCGCTGACGAATCGCAAGGGCCCGGACGACGGGCCGGTCGTCTCGCGCGACGGAAAATCCATCGCCTATCTGGGATTCGACGACCGCTACCAGGGATATCAGGTGACGCGCCTTTACGTCATGAATCGGGACGGCAGTGGTCCGCGCATCGTCACCGGCAATCTCGACCGCGACGTTACGAGTCCCGCCTGGGCGCCGGACGGCAGCGGCATCTACTACCTCTCCGCCGATCAGGGCAACACAGGCCTCTACTTCACCACGCTCGCTGGAGAGCGCCGGCAACTCACACGCAGCCTCGGCAGCGGCAACAACGCAGGAGGCGCGGGATCCGCTTTCACCGTCGCGCAGAACGGCACGATCGCGTTTACCTACAGCCCTCCGAACATTCCCGGCGACATCGCGGTGATCACGGCTGGGAATCGCGAGCCCAAGGTCCTCACCGCGGTAAACGAAGACGTGCTCGCTCACAAGACGCTCGGCGCCGTGGAGGAAATCTGGTATCCGTCATCGGTGGACGGAAAGAAGATTCAAGGCTGGATCATCAAGCCGCCGAATTTCGATCCCTCAAAGAAGTATCCGATGATCCTGGAGATCCACGGAGGGCCGTTCGCCAACTACGGCGACCGCTTCGATCTGGAAAAGCAGGTCTGGGCGGCGAAGGACTACGTCGTGCTTTACACGAATCCGCGCGGGAGCACCAGCTACGGCGCAGAGTTCGGCAACTTGATTCATCATAAATATCCCGGCGACGACTTCTTCGATCTGAACTCGGGCGTGGACGCCGTCATCGCCAAAGGCTACGTGGACTCGAATCGCCTCTATGTCACGGGCGGGAGCGGCGGCGGAGTTCTCACCTGTTGGGTGATCGGACACACCACGCGATTCCGTGCCGCGGCCACGCTCTATCCGGTCATCAACTGGTACAGCTTCAACCTCACCGCGGACATCGGCGCGATGACCACGAAATACTGGTTCCCCGGCCTGCCCTGGGACAACGTGGAGAATTACGAGAAGCGCTCGCTGCTCTCGGTGGTGAAGAACGTCAAGACGCCGACCATGGTGATGGTCGGCGACGAGGACTATCGCACGCCCGTCTCCGAGTCCGAGCAGTATTACCAGGCGCTAAAGCTCATGAAGGTGGAGAGCGTGATGGTGCGCGTTCCAGGCGAGCCGCACGGCATCACGCGCCGTCCCAGCCATCACATGGCCAAGATGCTGAATGTGATCACCTGGTTCGACCAGCACAAGTAGAACGATATATGATCTTTACGTATCTGGGAGGATACCCCGTGGAAGACGATCCGCTCGTTGCTGCTTTTCTTGCCTTCCTGGAGAACGACATGAAGGTCAATCCTGTCCGGATTACGCGCCTCTCGAAGCGGGCCATCGCTCAGGCGCTGCGGCTGACCAAGAGCACAAAAGTCAGCGACAACGATCGCATTCCGGATCACGTTTCCTTCTGAAGCCGCAACTGGTTTCGAAATAGGCATCAGGTTGGCTGGTCGCGGGCTCTGTTCGCCGCTGCCGCTCAGTCTCGGCTTGGCGGTCATCTGTCGTGTGCTAGACTTGGCGCCAGGAGCCTTTCATGAGGATGCGAACGAAGCTGATCATGGTGGTCCTTTGCGTTGGAAGCTGGATTGTCGCCGCTGGTCAGTCTGAAAGGGCGGCTGATGCCCCTTATGCCGGTACCTGGAAACTGAATGTGGCGAGGAGCGATTTCGGAGAAACCACTGTGAGGTACGCGCAAGCGGCGTCCGGCGAGACGCAATTCACGGCCATGGGCCAGTCGTATGCATTTCAGATGGATGGAAAGGATTACCCCTCGCTCTTCGGAGGAACTTCCGCATGGAAACAGATCGACGCCAACACATGGGAGATCGCGATCAAGCAAAACGGCAAGCTCATCAACACCACGACGGTCATACTGTCGACGGACGGCAAGACTCTCACTACGAAAGAAAAGGGCCCGAAACCGACCGGTGGAACATACGAGCGAACGACAGTCTATTCACGAGCCGCAGACGGTATCGGACTCCTGGGAACTTGGAAGACAAAGAACCCGCCCAGAATGCCGCGAATTGTGGAACTGGTCCCCTCAGGCTCCGATGGTCTCGCGATCTTGTTTCCGGACGACAAAGAAGTTTGCCAAGCGAAATTCGACGGCAAAGACTATCCGGTGACCGGTCCCAACGCACAGGCCGCCATGACGTTGGCGGTGCAGAAGACGAGCCCGCGCTCTTTCAATGTGACGGGAAAGCAATACGGCGAGCCGATCTTCCGGATCGCCTTCACTGTCTCGGACGACGGCCGAACACTAGCACAAACCGGCAGTATGAGCGGCGTTACCGAAAAATTCGCCGCGGTCTATGACCGTCAGGAGCACAAGTAGGATCCATCTTGAAGGCCGATTTCGATGGTGGACGTCACAAACTTCCGTTGGGTGTAATGTAGAAGTGTGGACTCGGTACAGCCGGTTCTCGCACCGCACTTGCGCCTTGAAGAGCTTTCCGGTCTTACGGCGGAGGAGATCTGGCGGGAAGCTGAGGCCGAATCCGTTGGCCTTGGCAAAGACGAACTGGCAAAAGTGCTTCTGGCCGTTGGGACGAAGTATAACTACGGTTTCCCTGCGGGCACTCAGCCCAACTGGTCGCAGATCGGCGATTTCTTCCGTTCTCTTCATTTACAGGAATTGGCTCTCGCCCAAGCCTGCGCCCTGGGCCGAGAGCCTGCCTGGCAGCATTTCATCGCACGCTATCGAGAGCCGCTCACGCAAGCGGCAATCGGGATCACCGGATCAGCGGCAAAAGGCCAAGAGCTGGCCGATTCCATATACTCAGACCTCTTTGGCGTAACCGAACGCGCCGGACAGCGCCGGTCGCCCCTCGCCTATTACTCGGGGCGCGGCTCTCTCATGGGATTTCTCCGCGCCACACTCGCGCAGCGAAATGTAGACCAATACCGCCGCACGAGCCGTGAAACGGCGCTTCCTCTCGAAGACTTGGAGGCGCCATCCCCGGCTGCGACGCCTGCATCGGAAACTCTCACGCGTCTCGGCGCGTCTTTGGCCGCGACGCTCCGCGCCTTGTCGCCGGAGGAGCGCTTTATCCTCACGGCGTGGTATCTCGACCAAAGGACTCTGCTGGATATTGCTCGGATGCTGCGCGTGCATGAGGCTACCGTAAGCCGCCGGGTCGGCCGCATCACAGCGAAGGTGCGCCAGGAACTTCTCAAGAATCTTCAGGCAACCGGCATGAGTCCCGCCGCCGCCGAGGAGAGCCTCGCCACGGACCCGCGTGACGTGAACATCAATCTGCGAACCTTGCTGCAAGCTTCACGGCCTGGCGCGTTCCTCCAACAGGACGCTGACGCGGACCAACCATGAGCCGGCAATCCCATCTCGAACCGGATACGCTCAACGCCTTCCAGGAGGGTGTGCTCCCGGAGCATGAGCGCATGGAATGCTTAGCGCATTTGTCCGAATGCGCCTATTGCCGGGAAGTCGCGTTCGCCGCGCAGGAACCTCAGCCTGCTTCGCCGGTGACGGTTGTCACGCCTGCTGTCACGCCCCTGTGGCAGCGCTGGTTCGCGCCTGTCCCAGTTCTAAGCGGACTTGCTGCTACCTTCACCCTTGCCTTCGGGGTTTGGATGTACCTGAACCGCGCTCCGGTAACGCCCATTCAGGAGGCCGTCCTCGCCCGTCCCGCACCTGCGGCGCCGCCCGCCGAGCCGGCGGCTCAGCCGAAATCTGCAACGCCGATGGTTCAGGCGATGCGGCCGCCGCTGGCCGCCGTACAGACGGCGCCAGCCTCGGCGCCTCCGCCCCCGCCAGCGAAGTCCGCAGACACGGGCGTCGGTCTAAGCGCAAGTCTATTAGCTGATGCTGTCCAGACGAAATCGAGTGTCACGTCTCCGGCGGCCATCGCCAGTCAGGCACAAGGCGCAGCCAGTGAGCTTTCCGAAATCGCCGGCACAGTCATCGATGCGACTGGCGCCGGCATTCCTGGGGCCACGGTCACCCTGCGACAGCCGGCCGGCGAACCAAACGTCGAGACGCGCACAGATGAGAGAGGACAGTTCAAGATCTCCGCACTCTCAGCCGGCCAATATGAGCTGAAGATCGCCGCCAAGGGATTTCAGGGAACATCACGCCAAGTCCCACTACAGGCGCAAGAACACGCCTCGGTTACCTCCATGTTGTCCGTCGGTACCGTGTCAGAGACCGTCGAGGTGACGGCGGCGACGCCAAGCATCCAAACCTCCACCTCATCAGTTGTCCTACCGCCTGCGCCCGCCCGGCCATCCGATCGAACCTTGGGCAGATCGGCCGCTCCGTCGGTGGCAATGAGTAGAGGTTTCTCTGTTTCTGACGGAACCACTGTTACCCAGGGCAAATTCATGGTGACTCTGAAATCATCCGGCCAGCTCGAATTCAGCACGGATGCCGGGAGGCACTGGAAAGCAGTCAAGCAACTTTGGCGGGGCAAAGTCGTTCAAATCGGCACGCGTGCTGAATCACCCGTCAATCCGGAAGTGTTTCAAATCACGACCGATCAGGGATCCGTCTGGCTGAGCCGGGACGGCGAGCATTGGTTTCCGGACACGCCTCAGCGCTAATACTTCCGAAAAATACAAATTTCTTCTGCAAGATTTGCGAACCTCCGCGTTCTCACGGTTGAAGCGGTCAACTCGGTGGGAGGTTTGCCATGAAGACCCGTCTTTTCTCGGTTGCTTTGCCGGCAGTTTTGATCCTGGCTTCGGTTGCCGCGTTGGCGACCCTCTCGCAAGCCCCTACCGCGGGCCACGGCCCGGTCAGCGCGGCTTATCGGGACGGCGTGCTGAGCGTCTCCATTCCATATGATGCGACTCGCGCGGGCGCCGGAACCTTGACGCTGGAAGTCCTCGATCCCGAAGACCGGATGGTCGGGCGCGTGGAGCGCCGGGTCACGGCCTCTCCAGGACAGTTGCTGTGGAAGCAGGATCTCCGCCTCACCAAGGCGCTCGCCCTCGACGACTTGATATGGCATCGCTTGCGCTACGAATTCGTTCGCGACGGCGACGAAGCGGTGGCGTTCAACGGCATCGGCTCGCTTTCCATGCTTTTGCGCCGCCCTATTGTTCACGTTCTGGGGCAAACATCGTACCTCAGCGGCGGGACCGCTGCGGTGCGTCTGATCGCCACTGACGCCAACAACGAAATCATTCCGGGCCCTGGCTCAGTGCAGATCCAATTGCTCGGGCCGAAACAAGGTGGTCAGACCCTCTAAACCGGACGTTCCAACCAACGCGGCACGACTCAGGCGCAATTCCATTTCCCGACCGGATTGACCGGGGACTACTCGCTGCGGTATGCGGTCGCTACCGAGATCGGGTCGGCGGAATACACACAGAGCATTCGGCTGGAAGAGAGGGTCTCGATTCTGCTCACGACCGAGAAGCCGATCTACCAGCCCAGCCAGACCATTCACGCGCGTGCCCTGGCGCTCAACCGCGGCACGCATGAGGCTACCGGCGACCGGAAGCTGACTTTCGAGGTGGAAGACTCGCGCGGGAACAAAGTTTTCAAGAAAGCGACCCAGACCGACGCCTATGGCATCGCCTCGGCTGAATTTGCCCTAGCCGACGAGGTGAATCTCGGCACGTATCACCTGCGGGCGTTGATGGATGAACCGGCAGGACCTGCTCCCATTCAGGCGGAGATCGCTCTGCAAGTGGAGCGCTACGTGCTGCCGAAGTTCAAAGTCGCGCTGGATTTCACCGGTCGCGACGCGAAGACGAAGAGAGGCTATCGTCCAGGCGACCATGTTACGGGCACGGTGCGCGCCAATTATTTCTTCGGTAAGCCGGTGGCGGGCGCGGAAATCACCGTGCGAGCGTCGGGCATGGATGTGTCTGTCTTCGAGGCGGGATCGAACCAAGGAAAGACCGACAACGACGGAGCCTTTCGGTTCGACATCCCGCTACCTAATTACTTTGCCGGACGTTCACTCAGCCAGGGCGCGGCTCGCGTGCTCGTCGAGGCGACGGTAAAGGACCGCGCGGGACATAACGAGACTCGCGGGGAGCCGATTACAGTGAGCGAGTCGCCGCTGCTCATCACGGCGGTTCCCGAGAGTGGCGCGTTGATCCCGAACCTCGACAACCAAGTGTTCATTCTGACTTCCTATCCCGACGGGACTCCCGCACTAACAGACGTGAAACTGCGCGTCCCCGGTAACGCGGATCAAGCGGCCGTCACCGACAAAGGCGGCGTGGCAATCTTTCCCGTGCGCAGCGCAGCAGGCAGTGTCTCGATCCATGTGGATGCCGCCGACCGCGAAGGCAACCGCGCCTCGAGGTCCATCCTGCTCCAGTCCCGCATTGGATCGGACCAGATTCTCTTGCGTGCCGACCGCGGCGTGTATCGGTCCGGCGACAGGATTCACCTGCAAGTCCTCTCGACCCGGGAGAGCGGCAACGCTTACGTGGATGTGATCAAGGATCGGCAGACCGTGGCCACCTATGATCTGGACATCGTGAAGGGCCGCGCCGATCTCACTTTCGCGGCCACGCCGTGGATGGCGGGAACTGTGGAGTTCAACGCTTACCTGTTTGGCCAGGATTCCCGTCCCATCGGCGATCACCGGCTGGCTTTCATTCAACCGGCGGATGAACTCAAGATCGAGACGTCGCTCGATTCGCCGGTCTATAGACCGGGCGGCGAGGCGCGTCTGGGTTTCCGCGTAACGAATGGCCGCGGCGAGGGCGTGCAGGCCGCGCTTGGCCTGCAGATCGTGGACCAAGCTGTTTTCGCCCTGGCGGAGAAGCAACCAGGGTTCGCGAAGGTCTTCTTCTATCTCGAGCAGGAGGTGATGAAGCCGCGCTACGAGATTCACTCCCTCGGCCTGCCGGAAGTGATCGAAGAGAATGCCGCGACAACGACGGAATCCGGCCGGCGCGACCGCGCCGCTCGAGTGTTGTTTGCGGCCACGGAGACCGTAAGAACCAACAAGTCCGAGCTGGAGTTCGGCCGGACATTTCCGCAGACGAAGTACGCGGAGTACGCGGCGCGCTACAGGACGCAGCTCCGAACCCAGATGGAAAAGCTGACAGCAAACATGCCGGTTTCCCAGATCTGCAATCCGGCAAGATTGATTGCCAAACTGCGTGGAACACGCGGGCTGAGCCTGCGGGATGCGTGGGGAACGGATTTACGTTTCGACAATTCCCCTTGGCAAGGGTATTTGTCGGCAACAAGCGCGGGACCCGATGGCCAATTCAACACCTCCGATGATCTCGTCGAGCATTTCCAGACTGCCGGATGCACGTGGCCTGCCCTTTACAACAGCGGCGGCATCGACATGCGCGTCGAGCGCGACTTCGGCGCGTTCAGCGGCTTCGCGGAGGTGATGGGAACGGTAGCGGATCCGTCGGGTGCGATCATTCCTCATGCAACTGTGAAGCTTCTCGAAATGGATGCCGACAGAGTGCGCACGACAACCACGGGAGAGGACGGGCACTTTCACTTTGGCTCAGTTCGTCCCGGCCGTAGCGAAATCCAAGTGGTTGCGCCGGGATTCCGGACTGCCGTGCGCGAGTTTTCACTGGAGGCGCGCGAACACGCCGTTTTCTCCGCAGTCCTCAACGTTGGGTCGGTGACCGAAACCGTCTCGGTGATGGCGGTCGCCGATTCTGCAGTTAACTTTTCCGTGTCCACTGCACGAGCCATCGGAGCGGCGCGGGCGCCTGCTCCCCCTCCACCGCCGATGAAGGCAGCGTTAACCTCCCAGCCCGACACGCACGTTCGCTCGTGGTTCCCGGAAGCTCTCTACATCGCTCCCGAGATCATTACCGATCGCGACGGCCGCGCCAGCATCACGATTCCCATCGCCGACAGCATCACGACCTGGCGCATGGCCATGCTGGCATCCACAACCAAGGGCGCTCTGGGCAGTGGAACATCCAGCCTCAAAGTCTTCCAGGACTTCTTTGTCGACCTCGATCTTCCGGTGACGCTCACGCAGGGCGATCAGGTCTCCCTTCCCGTGGCTGTTTACAACTATACGGGCGCGCGCGGCGATGTACACCTGCGGCTCCAACCTGAAAACTGGTTCACGGCCGTCGACGAAGGAGGAGGATTGGATGCGAATCTGCCCGTAGAAGCTGGCCGCGTGGGTGGATCGCAATTCACGATTCAGGCTGCTCGCATCGGCAAGTTCAAGCTGACGTTGAACGCCCGCATGGACGGCCGCGACAAGCGGGCCGACATCGTGGTGCGCGAGATCGAAGTGGTGCCGAACGGCCGCGAGCAGAGCCTCGTATTCAACGGGCGTCTGGACTCCGCGGTTCAGCACGAATTGAATTTCCCGGGAACCTCGATCCCTGATGCGACCACGATTTTCGTGCGGCTCTATCCTGGTCCGCTGAGCCAGGTGATCGAGGGAATGGACAGCCTGTTGCGCATGCCCGGTGGATGTTTTGAGCAGACCTCCTCGAGCACCTATCCCAACGTGCTGGCGCTCGACTACATGAAGCGCACCAAAAAGCTCACGCCCGAGGTGCACGCCAAGGCGGAAGGATACATAGCCAACGGCTATCAGCGCTTGCTGACCTTTGAAGTGCCGGGCGGCGGATTCTCCTGGTTTGGAAACGCGCCGGCCAACAAGATCCTTACCTCCTACGGCCTGATGGAGTTCAGCGACATGTCGAAGGTGCACGATACCGATCTCAAGATCATTCAGAGGACCCAACGGTGGCTGGCCGGCCAGCAGCAGGCTGACGGTAGCTGGAAACCGGACACCTATTTCATCAATGAAGGCGCCACCAGCCGCTTTAACACCGATGTCTTGCGAATTACAGCGTACATTGCGTGGTCGCTTCAGAACACGGGCTATCAAGGTCCTGCCGTCGAGAGGGCGAAGCAGTTCATCGAAAAGCATCTCGATGCGGACGCCAGAAAACCGGACTCCTATACGTTAGCCGTAGCGGCTAACTTTGCCGCGGACTATGCGAAAGACCGCGCTTTCATCAACCGGACGATGCAACTCCTGCTCGCGGCTCGCGCGGAACAAGACGACAAGGCATGGTGGACGGCGGAAGAGACGGGAATGTACGGAGCCGGCGCCAGCGCGATGGTGGAAACGACCGGACTCGCCGTGCAGGCTCTCCTGAAGTCGGGACAGGGGTCTGATGTTGTGAAGAAGTCCATGAACTACATCGTCGCGAAGAAGGACAAGGCCGGTACCTGGGGAACTACGCAGGCCACCATCATGGCCTTGCGAGCGTTGCTGATTTCCACGGAGCGCGGAGGCGCGACGGCCAAGGGCAACGTTGAAGTGCTGCTCAACGGCAAGCCTTCCGCCGCACTCGAATTGACCTCGGAGAACAACGACCTGCTTCACCAGTTCGCCTTCAAAGAGATTTCTTCGCTATCTGGAAACCAAGTGGAGATCCGGTTTGCCGGGGAAGGCTCGCTCGCTTATCAGGTGGCCGGACGCTACTTCCTGCCGTGGGAGGAAAAGCCTGCCGGCGAACCATTGGCCATTTCCGTCAGCTACGACCGCACCCGTCTCGGCCAGGACGATATCGTCACAGCCACCGCAACGGTGCGCAACAACCTTCCGAGAGCGGCGAACATGGTGATGGTAGACCTTGGCATTCCTCCCGGGTTTGAGTTGCTCAGCGAAGATTTACAAGCCTATCGGGAGAAGTCCGCGGGCAGAAAGAGTGGGCGTCTCGAGAAATTCAGCCTGACGGCCACGCAGGCAATTCTGTACTTCGATTCCGTCGCGCCCCGTGACGGCTTCACAATCACATTCCGGCTCAGGGCGAAATACCCGATCCGCGCGCGGACGTTTGCGTCGCGCGTCTACGAGTACTACAACCCGGAGGTCAACTCCACCGCGCACCCCGTACAACTCGAAGTGCGCAAGCGTTAGTCTTAGAGCTTGTCGATCTTTGCGGCGAGGATGAAGTCGCTCTCGGTCAGGCCGTCGATCTTGTGAGTCCACGTCGTGACGACGGCCTTGCCCCAGCTCAGCAGGATGTCGGGATGATGGCCCTGCTCCTCGGCGAGCGCTCCCACTTTGTTGACGAACGCCAGCGCCTGGAGGAAGTCCGGAAACGTGTAGGTCTTCTCGATGTGATGCTCCTTGATGACGTTCCATCCCGAGACCTGCTTATGCAGCGAGTCTAAAGCGGCGCCCTTCAGCGCAGGAATCCCGCCACGGCACGGGACACAGGTTTTCGCGGCCAGATCGGACATGGCTTATCTCCCAGAGGGCTATAATGGTCGCAGGGGGAACCCCAGTGGCCGCCCTTCCCGAAATCTTATCCGAAAACGTGCGTGAGGGCGACCTCTACGAGAAACTGCCGGACGACCGCGTTCGCTGCTTCGCGTGCGGACATTGCTGTCCCATCGGCGAAGGACTTCCGGGCGTGTGCAAAGTGCGCTTCAACCGCGGCGGCAAACTCTACGTGCCGTGGGGATACACCGCCGGCGTGCAGTGCGATCCAGTGGAGAAGAAGCCGTTCTTCCACGCGCGTCCTGGGGCGCTGGCCTTCAGCTTCGGAATGTTGGGATGCGATCTCCACTGCTCTTACTGCCAGAACTGGGTGACCTCGCAAGCGTTGCGCGATCCGCGGGCCGTATCGCCGCCGCTGCGCGCGACGCCGCAGGGCCTGGTGCGGCAGGCCATTGCCGCAGGCGGCGAGATCGTCGTCAGCACTTACAACGAACCGCTGATCACGGCGGAGTGGGCCGTAGCCGTCTTTCGCGAGGCGCGCGCCGCGGGACTCATGACCGGCTTCGTCTCGAACGGCAATGCCACGCCGCAAGTCCTGGAATACCTGGCTCCGTGGCTCGATCTTTACAAGGTCGATCTGAAGAGCTTTGACGATCCACACTATCGGAAACTGGGCGGACGCCTGCAACCCATTCTCGATAGCATCCGTCAAATCTACCGGATGGGTCTGTGGCTGGAAGTCGTCACGCTGCTGATCCCCGGCTTCAACGACTCCGACCGGGAACTGACCGGATTGACCGAGTTCCTGGCCGGCGTCTCCCCCCTGATTCCGTGGCACGTCACGGCTTTCCACAAGGACTACAAGATGACCGAGCCGGACAACACGACGGCGGCGGGCCTGCTTCGCGCAGCCGATATCGGTCGCCGCGCCGGACTTCGCTTTTTCTACCGCGGGAACCTGCCCGGCCGGGTAGGCGGCCCGGG
>CAZRND010000004.1:30422-39756 GCA_964601345.1 uncultured Acidobacteriota bacterium
AGAAAAAGGTTTTCAAAAAAGAACAAAAGGTGACCCAACCGGAAAAAAAGAATGGCCGCCGGTTTGTTTGCGGCGGCCGAGTCCGGGGGCCCGGCCGGTCTTCGCTTGGTTTACGCCGGGAACTTTCCCGGCCGCGTCGGGGACTCCAGTAATACGCGCTGCCCCGGCTGCGCCCGCCTGCTCATCGAGCGAACCGGATACCGCATCCTGTCGTATAATCTCACTGAAGGGGGCTGCTGTCCGTCCTGCGGGGAAGCGATTCCCGGCAGATGGGCAAGGGCCTTCCGAACCCAGATCGCGCACCGGCCGTTCATCCCCCGCCCGGCCGTAGAAAGGTGTGGAACATGAGCCGATACCGGATACTGGCGCTGGCTTGCACTTTGGCTCTCGTGGCAACAACGGCTGCGGCGCAACGTCGCGGCGGTCACGCGGGAAGCGCGGGCTCGACGCACATCTCCATGGGCTCCGGCGGCTCAGGCCGCGCGCACATCGGCACGTCGCAGTCGAGCGGATACTCGTATTTTGGATACGGCGGCGCTTCAATCGCTCCGCTCTACTACAATAATCTCTACTATGGCGGCTTTGGAGATTACGGCTTCAGCTTCGCGCCGGTCTACACGCAGATTCTGCAGCCCTATCCCTACAGCGGCCATGGCGGGCCGGTAGTGATCATCTCCTCGCCGCCCGCGCCGCAAGTCGAGCCGACAGTGATCTACGTTCCTTCCTATATGCGTTCGGACCCGGGCCCGTCGCTGGGAGAAATCGCCCGCGCCGTCCGCGCTCAAAAAGAACGCGCTCGCACTTACTAGCTAGGACTTAGGCAGGGTCGTTTTCCAAACATCCTTGGCAAGAAAGATCCGGAACAGATCGTCGTCGAGCAACTTCCGCTTCACTTCCTCCTGAATGATGTTCAACGATTTTTCGGGAGGCAGGGCCTTCTTGTACGGACGATCGGACGCCGAGAGCGCGTCGTAAATATCGGAAATCGTCATCATCCGTGATTGCACGGGAATCTCCGCGGCAGTGAGGCGGAAGGGATAGCCGGTTCCGTCGAGCTTCTCATGGTGGGCGCGGGCGATTTCCGGGATGCCACGCAGCTCCTTCGTCCAGGGAATCTGGGCCAGAAAGCTGAAGGTGTGCACCACGTGGCTTTCGATCTCGCGCCGCTCGCTTTCGTCGAGGCTGCCCTTGGGAATCGAAAGCAGTCGCGCTTCCTCGCCGGTGAGCAGCGGCTTCTCTTCGCCGCTCCAGGAAAGATAGCGCTGCGCAGCCAGGCTGGTGAGCCGCTCGAAATTCCCTTCCGGCAGAACCGTCGGCCGGTTGCATTCGAGAGCAAAGGCCAGGTAGTCGTCGATCTCTTTCAACCGCTCGGCTAGTTCGGAATCGAATTGCGGTTGTCGCGCCAGGTATTCTTCGCGGCTGTGCTGCAGGATGTAGTCGATCCGGCGGCGGTTATTCTCCTCTTGGATCGCCTTGCGAACGTAGTTGAATCGCTCCTGCACTACTTCGAGTTGCTGCGGATAAAGTTTGTTGGCTTTCACCAGCACGTGCTCGCGGACGCCGACCTTGCCGAAGTCGTGCAACACCGAGGCGTAACGGATCTCGCGGATCTGCTCGCGCGAGAACTTCACGTTTGCATACGGGCCGTCGTCCGCGCGGTCCACGGCCTCGGCCAGCGCCACGGTGAGGTCCTTCACGCGGAACGAGTGGCCCGACGTGGTCGGGTCCCGCGCTTCAATCGCCGTTACCGATGCGTTGACGAATCCTTCGAACAGGTTCTGGATGTCCTGGATGAGCCGCGTATTCTCGAGCGCCACCGCCGCCTGGCTGGCCAGCGAGCTGACCAGGTGCTGCGACCGCTCGGGATAAGGGAAGACCACCTCGTCCGCGTTTTGCGGCGTGACGCGCGCGTTCCAATCCTTCTTGTGATTCAGAAGCTGCAGCACGCCGACAATCTCGCCCTTGTGGTTCTTCATCGGCACCGTCAGCATGGACTTGGTGCGGTACCCGGACTTGATGTCGATGTCTTTGTTGAACGAGAAAGGAAGCGCACCGCCTGCCGACAACCGGTAGGCGTCCTCCACGTGCAGAGGTTCTCCGGTCAGCGCCACGTAGCCGGAGATGCGCGTCTTGTCGATGGGGATGGTGAACTCGCGGAAAGGCGTCTGCACGCTGTCGTTCTGCGTGAGCGTGAAACGCAGCACCTTCTCGGTCCCTTGCTCGTTCTCTTCCACCAGAAAGACGGCGCCGGCGTCGCTGAAGGTGATCTCGCGGCTCTTCTGCAGGATCAACGTCAGAAGCTTGTCCACGTTGCGCTCGGAGGAGAGCGCCGTGCCGATCTTGTTCAGCTCGTCAATCTCGATGTAGGCCTTGCGGAGCGATTTCTGGAGCTGGTTATGGCTGCCCGCCAGGCGCAGGGCATCGAGCGCGGCATGGATCGTCTTTTCGGCCACCCGGGCATGGAGCGGACGCGTCAGAAAAGCGAAAATCGGGAAGCCGGTCGAGCCGGGAGGCAGGTCGTCCCCTTCGCCAAGGATGTAAATGATGCGGGCGCGGTCCTCTGTGATTCTTTGACGCCCTACGATACGAAAGACTTCGGCGGAGTCCCCGAGAACAACGGCGGGCAAAATTGGATCGAAAGACTCTCCCGCATCCGCGATGGACGTGCTGGGCAGTAAGCCTCGGAGTTCGCTCGCGATCTGGGGGCTGCCCGCGACAAAAACTTGCTCCTCAGCGGCCGCGGAGGGCGCTATGGTCTGCGTGGACATGGCTCTGCCTACGCAAGACTATAACCCAACATTTCTGGATTTGCCACAAGAAGAAGGCTATATTCGAGTCCCCGGAGACACCTCATGTTGAACAGCGTTGCCCCCTTCTTCATCGTCGACAACCTCCGCGACACGATCGCCTTCTATGAGTCCAAACTGGGATTTGAGGTGCGTTACAAGGGGGGAGGCGATGGCAACGCGGACGACGACTACTGGGTGATCCTGGGCCGCGACCGGATCATCATGTTTTTCAAGGCCATCGCGCCCGAAATCCATCCCCAGCCGAATTACACGCGGCATGGATGGGCGCGCTGGGACGCCTACGTCAACGAGGACGACCCCGACTCCCTCTATGCGGAATACGTCAGCAAGGGCGTCCATATGCACCAGGAACTGGCCGATACCGGCGACGGACTCCGGGCCTTCGAGATCACCGATAACAGCGGATACGTAATCTGTTTTGGACGACCCATCAAGGAATGACGGCATGCAAATCAACGGCAACACAATTCTCATCACCGGCGGTGGATCGGGCATCGGCCGCGGCCTGGCCGAGGCCTTCCACGCTGAGCGAAACCAGGTGATCATCGCCGGCCGGCGTAAAGAAATGCTCGACGAAACGGTCGCGGCCAATCCAGGGATGAAGGCCGTGGTTCTCGACATAGAGAATGCCGGGTCAATCGCCGGTTTTGCACGGAAGCTGCAAACAGATTTCCCGTCGCTCAACGTTGTGATCCACAACGCCGGCATCATGCGGCCGGAGAAAGTTCAGGACGCAGGAGTCGCCGATGCCGAAGCGATCGTCACGACGAATCTGCTCGGACCCATCCGCCTGACGGCCGCGCTGCTGCCCTTTCTCTTGAAGCAGCCGCGCGCCGCGATCCTCACAGTGTCCTCGGGACTGGCGTTCGTCCCGCTGGCGACAACGCCGACGTATTGCGCGACGAAAGCCGCAGTCCATTCCTATTCGCAATCCCTGCGCTACCAGCTTCGCGGCACGTCCGTTGAGGTAATCGAGATCGTTCCGCCCTACGTGCAGACCGAACTCATGGGCTCGCGCCAGGCGAGCGATCCGCTGGCCATGCCGCTGAAGGATTTCATCGCCGAGACCATGAGCATCCTGAAGAATTCACCGGGCGCCCGGGAAGTTTGCGTGGAGCGCGTCAAGATTTTGAGGAACGCGGAACTCAAGGGCGACTACGACGCCTTCTTCCAGAGCTTCAACGACCGCCTGGCCGAACACTTCTGAGCTACTCTGGACCCGCGCAAGAAGGCGAAGACGGAGCGAGTGTGCATCGGGATCGGTATCGCGGAACTGGCCATCGGCGGGCCGTCCGGGGCGGCATCGGTGGCGACGAATACGAGAGAGCGCGGAAGGCGTACGGCTTAGCCGCTGCCATGAAGGACGCTGGCTCGGCCTGTAGTCGAGAACGTCATTTTCTGGGTTTGCGAGCGGTTCACTGCCTGCTCGGAAGTTGAGCAGCTTGCCTCCGAGTTGCGGACAGACACGCCGCTGAGCGACTTTCAGCACGCCTCGGTCTCTCCTCAATGGACATCCTTTAGTCGGTTCCCATCCGCAGCGATTGAAGACGAAGCTCTCGACCGTGCGGTGTCTTGGCGTTGCTGCGCCATGCCGAGGGTTCGTCATTATTCTGGCTTGTCGGCGCGGCATAGAGATCCTCGTCTCATTGTTTCCAGCGGCTTACAAGTGGCAATCACGTTGCACTTCATTAAGTGGTCAAGAGAAGGAGCAACGCAATATGAGTTCAAAGATTCTTGTTACTGGGGCCGCTAGCGGCGGTCAAGGAGGCACCGGCAATCGTTTAACCCGCCTGCTGCGCGAAAAGGGCATCCAGGTTCGGGCCTTCGTTCACAGACTGGACGCGCGATCTGACGCGCTACGCGAGTTATGTGCGGAAGTCTTTGCTGGCGACCTTGTCGACATTCAATCCGTTCGCGAAGCTTTGAGAGGTATCGAAAAGATCTATTTCTGCTATCCCGTTAAGGCCGATCTCTTGGAAGCCACGACGACCGTGGCCCAAGCCGCCAAAGAAGAGGGTGTGAAGTTCATTTTCAACCTCTCTTCGGGATCCTCCTCGGACCAAAGCCCAAGCGCTTGGGGCCGCAAAGCCTGGCTGTCAGAGCAAATCCTGACGTGGTCTGGGATTCCGAGTTTCCATCTTCGTCCAGCCGTATTTCTTGAAAGCCTGCTGCGCCAATTCGCAAAAGGCATTCGCGGAGACTCTGAGATTCGCGCGCCGTTCGGATCAGGCGACGGAAAAGTCCCGTCCATCGCGGCGGACGACGTCGCACGGATTGCCTTGAAGGTCCTTCTGAACCCAGAGCCGTTCACTGGAAAGTCGTACCAGCTTTTCACGGCGAATCTCAGTCTCAATCAACTGGCGCAAGAACTGACGAAGCTCCTGGAGAGGCCGATTCGGTATCGCGAAATTACGCCTGACGAATGGATCAAGGAATCAATCGATCGCGAAGGCTCGGCGAATCCAGAAGGAAAGGATCACCTGATCAGTCTATGGGAGAGCTTTCTGGACTTGAATCGGGATCAAGAGTTTCTGGCTCGAATGGCGAAAGGGCACGACGCGTTTATGAGGATGACCGGCGAGTCGCCCACTTCCCTGCCCGAATGGCTGAAGCTCAATCAAACGGCGATCGACGGCGATGGGATCTTCCATTCAAATCTCAAGCCGGTGACTGCGCGGTAAGCGGAGGAATTATGGACTCAAAAACGACCAACGTTAGCCCTTGGAAAGTGCTCCTGTACACGAGCGCCGCGGTATTCACTGTGACGCTGGACGCAACAGTCCTCTTCGTCGCGTTTCCGGCGATCCGGGCAAGTTATCCCGGCGTATCGCCGGCAAATCTGAGTTGGATACTCAATGCCTATACGATCGTCGTCGGCGCGATGCTGATCCCGGCGGGAGCCTACGCCGACAAGTTCGGAAGAAAAAAGATCTTTCTCATTGGCGTCCCTCTTTTCACCCTGGGCTCCTTGCTCTGCGGCATTTCACAGGGAGTCTGGTTTCTGATTGCAGCCCGAGCGCTGCAAGGCGTTGGGGCGGCGCTTCTCACTCCGACCTCCTTGTCCCTCGTCTTAGGAGAATTTCCAAAAGAGAAACGCGCCTTTGCTGTTGCCGTTTGGGGTGCGGTCGCGGCACTTGCTTCCGCCGTGGGTCCGGCGCTGGGTTCCGCGCTCATTCATCTTCTCAACTGGAGATGGGCCTTTTTCATCAACCTTCCGGTCGGGGTATGGTGCTGGGTTCAGGGACGACGCTTTCTCCATGAACCGAGGCTCGACTCGAACGCTCCCGTTCCCAAACCTGTCGCCGTGGGCCAGATCGCCTTCGCCGTCGCTCTCGTGTCGCTGGCCATCGTTCAGGGAAAGGCCTGGGGATGGATCGATGCGAAGACCCTTTTCTCGGCGAGCGCCGGACTGGCACTCTTCCTCCTATTCGTCCGTGCTGATTTGCGGAGCCAAGAGCCTCTCGCCGATTGGTCCTTGTTTCGATCGGAGAACTTTCGGCTCTCCAACGGGGCAACGTTCGTTTTCTCCGCGGCATTTTCAGCGATGTTCCTGGGGAATGTCCTTTTCCTTAAGGAGCTTTGGCATTACAGCACATTGGGAATCGGTCTTGCGATGACGGTTGGACCGCTCTGCGTGATTCCGAGTGCGCTTCTGGCCGGAAAGTACGCCGGAAAGCATGGCCACTCAGCGCCTCTTTTGGCCGGTGGTTTACTCTACGCAACTTCGGGCGTGATTCGCCTGGCTACATTGGGATTTCAACCCGACTTTCTGCGACTCTGGCTCCCGACTGCGATCTTGTCCGGCGTTAGCCTCGGAATGATTTTCCCGAGCCTGAGCTCGTCGGCGACATTCGATCTGCCTCCTACCCGTTACTCCATCGGCTCAGGTCTGAACAATTCCGTCCGGCAGCTCGGAAGTGTATTTGGGATCGCCTTCGCGGTTCTTTGCGTAGGTTCGGAAAGCGCTCATGCGACGACCCAGTTCACCACTCTCTACTCAGGGCTGACAACGGCGGCCGTGATTACGGCGCTTCTCGGCGCTTTCGTTCGGACCGCTCCCGCGCCCGAGCCGAGGCCCGTCCTTGCAATGATTTCGGAAGTTCATTCTGTTCGCTAAAGGAGAAAGTTATGTCTCAAGAAACCATCCTCGTTACCGGCGCCGCCGGCGGCACTGGCTCCACCGCGCGCGTGGCCATCGCGATTCTGCTGAAGCAAGGCCATCGCGTGCGCGCAATGGTGCGCAAGCTGGACGCGCGCGCCGACGCGCTGCGTGACATGGGCGCCCAAGTCGTGGTCGCCGACATGCTCGACATCGTCGCCGTGCGCGCGGCCATGCAAGGCTGCTCTGTTGTGTATTTCACAATGTCGGTTTCGGCCAACTATTTGGAAGCGGCAACCAACGTCGCGGTCACCGCCAAAAGTCTGGGCGTGAAGGCATTCGTGAGTCTGGCGCAGATGACGTTGTCACAGATGAGCGAAACGGAGACTACTAGCAGCCCGCAACAGAAGCAGGAGTGGCTTGCCCAACAGATGTTGCGTTGGTCCGGCCTGCCGATGGTCTTTCTGCGCCCAACCGTTTTCCTCGAGAGCTTCCTGATACAAGCAGCCCATGGCATTCGCGACGAGAACGTGATCCGCATGCCGTTCGCCGATGGCAAAACCTCGCCGATCGGCGCCACCGATGTTGGAGCTGCCGCGGCTGCCGTGCTGGCCAATCCGGAGCCGCATATCGGCAAGGTCTACGACCTGACCGGCCCCCGGTCGATGACGATGGTCGAGCTCGCCCAGGAGTTCAGCGATGCTCTCGGGCGGCCCATCAAATATGTCAACGTGCCGCCGCAGATCTGGGAGGCAAAGCTCCTCGATGCAAAACTGCCGCCGCATTTGACCGCACACTTAATCACGATGGGCCAACTGAATCGTGACAACCGCTACGACAGGATGACCGACGCTTTCCAGCGGTTGGTCGGCCGCGCACCCATTTCCGTCGCTGAATTCGCGCGCCGCCACGCGGTTGCTTTCACGCCTCAGGCACAGTCCTGATCCCGCGCGGATGCGACTTGTTGAAATCGGTCAGCGGGGTGGCCGAACACTTCTGAGCTAGTGCGGCGTCTCCGGAGCGTCGAAGAGATGCGCGATGTTCGGATATCCGTTCATCGCCAGCCGGCATGACGGTCCCTCGCCGTGGAAGCGCGGCGCGTGGAAGGTGAACGGCGGGACGTAGACCACGTCGCCCTCTTCAGCCACAAAAGTCTGCTGTCCCTCGATGGCGTATTGAATCTGGCCCGTCATGATCAGCCAGAACTCGCAACTCTCCGGATGATAGTGGCCGCGATTCTTCGCGTTGTAAGGCGGCAGGTCCTTCTCGTATCCGTAGATGATGTTCGCGACGCCGCGGTCGTCGTGGACGAAGCGCTGGCCCGTATACTTCGGCTGCTTGGCCAGTTCGTAAAGATTAATGTGCGGCTTGTTCCCGCGATCGTAAGGCGCCGCCTTGCGATTGAGAGTCACTGGGATGAAGGTGAATCCCGGCAATTGCGGAGGTTGCTCGGTCCCAGGATAGAGCGTCTTCACGCGAGCGATATTCACTTCCAGACGCAGTGAAGGCGCGTCGCCGACCGTCTCCATGGAGTAGACCGTCTGCATCGGGACCTGCACCATCGAGCCCTTTGATGCGATGAAAGAATCCTGGCCCTCGATCTCGAAGCGGATGCGCCCATCGACCACGATCCACCACTCGCGCGTATCGGGATGGAAACGCGGCGACACTTTAGCGCCGGGCGGCGACGAGATATAAGCAGCCTGCAAGAGATCGTCGCTGACGATCTCTTCGCGCCAGCCGTTTTGTCCCTTATGTTTCGCCTTCAGCTCTGAGAGCTTGGTGCGCGGCTGATGCGGCGCGACGTATTTCGGCAACGCCACGGGCTTCGGCGCCCAGGAAGCCGGCTGCTGGGCCGCGCACAGTGCGGAAACAACGACAGGGAACAGGAATCGCTTCATTTTGAACCTCCGCCTGGGCAGAGTCTACCACGGTGAATCTTTTTGCCGCGCGGAATCATCTGACAGAGGGAACGGAGAAAACATGTCCAAACTCAAAGACAAAGTTGCTGTGGTTACCGGCGCCTCCAAGGGCATCGGCGCGGGCATTGCCAAGAGCCTGGCGGCGGAAGGCGCATCCGTAGTTGTGAATTACTCCACCAGCAAAGATGAGGCGAACAAGGTCGTCGCCGAAATCAAGAAGGAAGGCGGCAAGGCTGTTGCGGTGCAAGGCGACGTCTCTCGGGCGGCGGATGTGGAGCGGCTTTTCACGGAGACGAAGAAGACATTCGGAAAACTCGATGTGCTGGTGAACAACGCCGGCATTTATCTGCTCGCGCCGCTCGAACAGATCACCGAAGATCAGTTTCACCGCCAATTCAACACCAATGTGCTGGGGCTTTTGATGGCCACGCAGGAGGCGGCGAAGTTGTTCGGCCCCGAGGGCGGGAGTGAGCGGTTTGACGGTATCGCTGGCGTTCTCCAAC
>CAZRND010000005.1:0-34273 GCA_964601345.1 uncultured Acidobacteriota bacterium
GGCTTCTTCGCCCTGGAATACGAGGACGGCCCGTGGGACGGCGTCGAAGGATCGAAGTACCTTTACCGCGAAGTGCTGGCGGCGCTCTAAAACGCCACGCGCAGTCCAAACCGGAATTCGCGCCCCGTCGAGGCGCCGGTGATGGACATGAAATTTCCGGTCGGGTTCGTGACCGAGGTGTCCAAGGCGCCCGCGTTCGGCTGGCCCCGCGGAATCAGCCGCAAGCTGGCGGAACCGCCGCTGGGATTGTTCCAGATCGGCGAGTTCGTAATGTTCGTGGACTCAGCGCGGAACTCCATGTTGACATCTTCCCGGTTCTTGAAGATTTTGAGCTTGAAGTTCTTGTAGATCGCCGGGTTCAAACGCCAGTAGCCGGGCCCGTAGAGGGCGTTGCGGCCCACCGTGCCGGGGATGTACTGGGGATTGGCGGCATCGAAATACCAAAGGGGATCGCGGAAGCTCATCGGGTCATAGTAAGGATCCTGCGGTCCGTGACCTCCCAACTTGCGGACCGGACCGATCTGGAAAGCAGTCTGGCTGCAGCCGGTGCATTGCAACGACGACCCGCTGCCCGTGATATTGAAGGGCGTTCCGGTGTAGGCCACGAACGAGCCGGCCACCTGCCAGCCGCCGAAGGCAAAGTCCGCGGCTTTGTTCTGGATGTTGATCCGGCGGCCCTTCCCGGCGGGAAGGTCATAGTGGAAGCCCGTGGTAAACATCTGGCGGCGATCGTAGCCGGACGGCGCGTAATTCCGCTTGATCATCGGGCCCCAGTTCCAGAGGGGGAGACTGGCCCAGCCGTCCTCATCGGTGAAACTGAGCGATTTCCCGTAGGTATAAGCGATTCGGAGACCGAGTGAATCGCCGAAGCTCTTGTTCAGGGTGGATTGCAGGGAATTGTAAGCGGCGTAGCCCCATCCATCCCACATGTTGGTGGCGATGGTCTTGCCAAAGGCCTTGGCCAGCGGCAAATTTGCTGTGGTAGTGCCCAAGCCCGGACCCACGGTATTGATATTGATGTCAATCAACTGATGGATGGTGCGAGTTCCGACATAGGCGACGCTTCCGACCATGTGCCACGGCAGGCGCCGTTCCACGGTCGCGTTGAAGCTCTGAATGTAGCCACGATGGATTTGGCCGCCGTATGGACTGCGCGGTCCCATGTCAATACTCGCCGGCAGCAGACCCTGGCCGGTGCTGACGTCGGGGATCGGAATGTCGGGAATGCCCTGGTCCACGTTGTTATACCAACCGTAAGTGGAGAGGGTGGGATTCCACGATCCGGTTAGCGTGGAGGGATAGAGACCGCGCAACGGGCGTCCAAAACCAAGCGGATCGATGCTGATCCCATATCCGGCGCGAAGAACCCAGTTGTCGTGCAGGCGGTAGGCCAATCCGACGCGCGGCGCGAACAGCTTCTTGCTCACCGAAATGCCGGCATCGCGCGGCGTGTTTCCGAATCCACCGAAATAGACAATGTTGGTGGCCGGGTCCCAGCGCTCGATCCCGTGGTCGCCGCGATTGATCAGCGGATAGAGCTCGTAGCGTACACCCGCATTGATCGTGAGGTGGCGAGTCGCCTGCCAGCGGTCCTGGACGTATAGAGCGAACTGCCATTCGCGCGTTTTCATTTCGAAGTTCTGGAGGGACTTCGAATAGTTCGAAACCAAGCCGAGCAGCGCGGCGGCGTAGGAGTTTCCGGCGCCGCGTTTCTGCGAATCGAGAGCCGAGTTGTAGGTGGAGCCCGCGCCGAAAGTGATGGCACCGCGCGGATTGCCGGTCTCCGGCTGCCAGTGGTTCAATTCCAGGCGCCGCATCTCGTATCCGAAGCGTACTTCATGGGCGTGGAAGACTTTCGAGAAGTTGGTCTGGAAGCTGTAGGCGCGCTCATGCCGCCACACCGGCGTCCAGGTATCGATGAAGCCGAGGTCGCTGAAACCGAATCCGGTGAGATTCGGCGCGCCGCCATAGCGGTTGTCGCCGGCAAACTGTCTTCCACCGTTCGTTCCGGGGATGTGCCAATCGTCCAGGCCGACATTCTTGTCCACGTTGGGAATGCCGACGAACTGGTCCATGCGGGTGTATCCGAAGACGCCGTCCATCAGAAACGTCGGTGAAATCGTGTGATTGTAACCGGTGGTAACAAGCTGAGTCGCCGTCTCGCCGAAGCCAGCGGTGCCCAAGGCCGATCCGCCGAGATCGCCAAACGGATACTTGCCGTGAACCGGCGCATCCATGCGGCTGTACTTGCCCCAGAGTCGGAATTTCTTGGTCACGTTATAGTCGGCGCGGGAGTCCCACTGGTTGCGATTCAAAGCCAGCACGCCGGAGACGAAGTAGTTTCCGCTCAGATTCAGCGGATCGGTCGGCGACACCTGGTTCGGCAGCGGCATGGCTTTGTAGATGTTCGGGAAGATCTGGTTAATCCGGCCCGCGGGAATAATGTTGTTGGGGAACGGCGTGCGCGTCGCTACGCCGGCGCTGGTAACAGCGGCCGATGCCGGATCGTAGATGACGAAGTAATTTTTCCAATTGCTGAAATTGCCGTCCCGGAAATCGGCTGGGGCAACGCTGTAGTTTCCGGTGTAGCCGGTCCGCTCGCGCGTGCCTTCAAAATTGATGAAGAAGAAAAGCTTGTCCTTCTTGATGGGGCCGCCGATGTTGCCGCCGCCGATGTTCAGGATGTTCAACGGCTTGACAAAGGTGGACGAACGGAAATACTGGTTGGCGCTCTGGAGGTGCTGGTTGGTGTGATACCACCACAGCGTGCCATGGTAATCGTTGCTGCCGGATTTGGTAACCAAGGTCACGGCCGCGCCGCCCGTCATCCCTTGGTCGGCGTCGAAGCTGCTGGTGGCGATGTTCACGGTTTGGATGGACTCCAAGGGCTGGACATAAGCCACGTGATGGGGCAGCCAGATGTTGATGTTCACCGCGCCGTCCGTAAGCGTGTTGTTATTGTTCGTGGCGGTGCCGTTGACGAAGCTGCGCAGCGCGCGTCCGGGCGTATCCACTACGGCGTTCTGAAACGCCGGGGGAGAAGCTCCGGGAACCAAGGCAATGATGCTCTGATAGTTGCGATAGGCGGGCAGCGGCAAGCTCTCAATCTGTTTGGCCGTGAGTTCCGTGTGGACGTCGGCCTTATCGGCTTGCAGTTGGACTGCCTCGGCCTCGATGGTCACGCGCTCGGTGATCGAACCGACTTTGAGCTGGACGTCGGCGCGGGTCACCAGGTTCGGACTGATCGCGATCCCGGTCTGGGTATAGGCGACAAAGCCCTGCGACGTCACCACCAGATCGTAGTCGCCGGGCGGCAGACTCTCCAGCCTGTACCGGCCCGCCGAATCGGAAGTAGTTTCTCGCGTCAAACCGGTGGCCTTGTTATGGAGAGCCACACCGGCATTCGGCACGACGGCCTGCGATTGATCCGTCACATTCCCGGTGAGCGAACCATAGAGTACTTGCGCGCCGAGATATGGCGCCGCGAGCAGTGACATGAAAATGGAAGCAGCAAGAATGCTTCGGCTGGACATCGAATCCTCCTAAAGGGCCCCGTTTAAACCGCTATGGGCCCGTTGTACGCCTTCCGCGGACCCGTGTCAAGGTGCAAGTCGAAACCGTGTTACCTTGGAATCGGATGGCGACCTTCCGCGCGGCTTGTGCTTTTGTCTTGCTGTTTCTGATTGGCTGCGCGGCGCCCAAGGCCGAGAAAACTGCTGCGCTCCCCGATCTTCCGAAGGTTGCGACCGAGAAATTCCTTCCCCGTGTTCGCCAGGAAGTAGACAAGGCCTATCAGGCGGCGCAAGCGAACCCCAACGACGCGCCCGCGAATGGGCGACTCGGAATGATCCTCCACGCCCACGGGCAATTCGAATCCGCGGCCGTTTGCTACCGGCGGGCGGCGGCGCTCGATCCGTCATCGTCATTCAACTGGCTCTACAGCCTGGCACTGGCGCAGTCCGCGGTGGGCCGCAATGACGAGGCGGCGTTTACGCTACACGACGCCTTACTCCGCAAGCCCGAGGATGTCCCGGCCAGGTTGAAACGAGCCGAGGACTTGCTGGCATCCGGAAAGAGACAGGAAGCGGAAAGCACCTGGCGCAGCGTCTTGAAAGATCAACCGGACTCTGCCGCGGCCGCGGTGGCTTGGTACGGCCTTGGCCGCCTGTCACAATCGACGCGGCCCGGTGACGCCGCGGAGGCCCTGAAGAAAGCGATCGAGCTGTTTCCTCCCTATGGAAGCGCACACTATGCGCTCGGGCTGGTTTGCCGGACGCTCGGCGACTCCGCAGAATCGCGCCGCCATCTGGATCTCTCGGAGCAGTACAAGAATGCCGTGCCGCCGGTACCCGATCCGTTGGCGCGCGAGATCGCCGATCTCGCCACCGGCGGGACGCAGCACATCCGCGTGGCTAACGACCTTGCGAATGCCGGGAAACTGAAGGACGCCGCCGAGGAAACCGAAAAAGCCTTGGAGGTCGCTCCTCAACTGGTGCAGGCGCACATCAACCTGATTTCTCTCTACGGCCGCATGGACCAACCGGAAAGAGCCGCGGAGCACTATCGCGAGGCGATTGGCCTCGATCCGAATGCCGCCGAGGCCTACTATAATTTCGGCGTGCTCGAGTTCTCTCGCAAAAAGTTCAAAGAGGCCCAAGCGGCCTTCGTGAAGAGCCTGGAGATCAATCCATTCTTCGCCGATGCTCATAACAACCTGGGGTACTTGCTGGAGCAACAGGGCCATCCGGATGCGGCCCTCGGACACTACCGCAAGGCCGTTGCCAACAATCCCAGCTACCGGCTGGCGCACTTCCATCTGGGCCGAGTGCTGGCCGACCGGCGGCAATATCCGGAAGCTGTCGAACACCTCCTGAAAACTCTTCAGCCGGAGGACGACGACACACCCGGCTACATGTACGGGTTGGCGACCGCGTATGCGCGCTCCGGCGACAGTACGAATGGATTGCGCTATGCGCGCGAGGCGCGCGATCGCGCCGTGGCCAAAGGACAGAACGCGCTGGCCGCGGCGATCGAGCGGGACATTCAGAGGATGGAAGGCAGCGGAAAATGAGAAGAGCGGCCGTAACCGCATTCTTGCTGCTCGCGGCCTGCCGAGAGACGCCGAAAACGCAACCCGCCGAGCCACAAGTCCTTTTTCGCGATGTGGCCGAAGAATCCGGGCTGAACTTTCGTCACTTCACGGGCGCGACCGGCGACTTCGCCATGCCTGAGATCATGGGAGCAGGCGTTGCGCTGATGGATTATGACGGCGACGGCGACCTCGACATTTATCTGGTTCAGGGCGCACCGCTCGATCCTACGAAGGCCTTGCTCTTCCCAACGCCGCCGGGATGGAAGTCCGGGAACCGGCTCTTTCGCAACGAGTTTGTTCCCACCGGGAAGCTCCGCTTCACGGACGTGACCGAACTGTCCGGACTGGGCTCCGTGGGCTACGGAATGGGCGTCGCCGTCGGCGACTACGATAACGACGGCCGGCCCGATCTCTATGTCACGAATTTCGGGTACAACGTGCTCTACCACAACAACGGCAACGGCACGTTTACGGATGTCACCAAGCAAGCTGGGTTGCAGACGAACGAAGCGCGCTGGAGCACCAGCGCGTCGTGGCTGGACTACGATGGCGACGGCAAGCTCGATCTGTTTGTCGCCGGCTATCTGGATTTCAGTCTGCGTAACAACAAGAAATGCTACGCGCCTACCGGCGAAAGAGATTACTGCACGCCGAACGCCTATCACGGCGTCCCGGCACGGCTCTACCATAATCTTGGAAACGGCAGGTTCGAGGACGTAACGCTGAAGTCCGGTGTCGGACAGCCCGGTCCAGGTCTCGGCGTGATTGCCGCGGATTTCAACGGGGATGGGCTAGTTGATTTGTACGTCGCCAACGACGGGGCCGCCAATCGCCTGTGGATCAACAAGGGCGACGGTACGTTCGAAGACCGCGCGCTGATCGCCGGCGTGGCCTACAGCGCCGATGGACAGGCGCAGGCCGGCATGGGCGTTACGGCGGGCGATTCCCGAAACTCGGGGCGCGAGGACATCCTGGTGACCAATCTTACGCGGGAGGGCGTCGCCTACTACCAAAACGACGGGAAAGGCAACTTTCAGGAAGTCTCGCGCGAAGCCGGCCTTTTTCAGCCGACCTTTCCTTTCACAGGCTTCGGGGTTCGCTGGTTCGATTTCGACAACGACGGCCGGCCCGATCTGTTCGTCGCCAACGGAGCGGTGACGCTGATCGAGGCTCAGCGCGGGCAACCCTATCCGTTTGGCCAGCCCAAGCAGCTACTGCGCAGCGAGAACGGTCATTTCACGGACGTGAGCGCCGCCGCCGGACCGGTCTTCCAACTCGCCGAAGTCAGCCGCGGCGCGGCGTTCGGGGATCTCGACAACGACGGCCGCGTCGACATCGTCGTGACCAACAACAACGGACCTGTCCGGGTGCTACACAACGAGACGCGGAACGGCAATCACTGGCTGGAAGTGAGCGTAAGCGCGTACGGCGCGCGTGTGGAAGTCGTGCGCCGCGGCCAAGGGTCTCTCTGGGGGCGAGTGCACACCGACGGCAGCTATCTAAGCGCGAATGACCCGCGGATACACTTCGGGCTTGGCGACAAGCCCGAAGTGGAAGGAATTAAGGTGTACTGGCCCGACGGCACGGTCCAGTTTCAGCGAGTCGAAATCGACCGCCTCGTTCGGATTACCAAGCCAACCGCAGCCCAACCCTCATCACGCGCTGCTGCGCCTGCACCGTAGAGATCGTACTGGTGATCATCATAAAGTTCGAAGGCGTGGAAGCGCTTGCGTTCGGGTTATTGAGCGCCGGCGTATTGGTCAGGTTGAGCGCCTCGCCGCGCAGTTGCAGGCTGAATCTTTCCGTAACCTGGAACGCGCGGAACAGACTCAGGTTCGTCGAACCGAGCCGCGGGCCGCGCAAAGCATACAGTCCCATGTTGCCGAAGCGCGCCGCCCCCGTGCAGGGAAGCCCCGATCCAACCGGGGCCGGCGTCGTGCAGACCGGTGAAAAGGCCGACGGATCGTAGAACGGAGCTCCGAGGCCTTTGCCGCCCAGCTTGTTGACGGTGCCGTTGACCTGATCGGCCACTTGCGTGTTCTGCGGAGCGTTCAGCGAGGAACCGTCCGCAGTTACGTTGAAGGGCGTACCTGAATACCAGGAGATGTTGCCGTTGAGCTGCCAGCCGCCGACAATCTTCGCGGCCGCACCGCTGGTGACGAACTTCTTGCCCTTGCCGAACGGCATATCGTAATTGAAGCCGTTGGTCCAGGTGATGGTGCGATCAAAAGAGGCGACCGCCTTGTTCTTCGAATATTCGCTCGGAACGTAGAAACTCAGGCCGCTGTCGCTGTTGCCGGCGTTGATGCCCTCAGCCTTCGACCAGGTCAGCGAAGAGGTCAGGAACAGACCGCCTGAAAACCGTCGCGTGATGTTGGACTGCCAGGCGTCGTAACGGTTGGTGGCCATCGGAATCAGGAACCGGCGATTGGTGTTGACCCCGAATTGATTGAAATACGGACGGCCATTCGCGCCTGCGCCGATCACGATGCCGGCATTGGCTTCGAAATACGTCACCTGCTGGCGGATGGAACGTGTCCCTACGTAACCGGTGTTGAGCACGAAGTTGTGACCCAACTCGCGCTGAATCATCAGGTTGAAGGATTCGATATAGCCGCGCCGGAATTCTCCGGGCTGCAAGCTATTGGTCGCCAGCGTATTCGGAATATCGATAATTCCGCTCGAGAGATCGGGGAACTTGACGATCGGGATTCCCGTTCGAAGGTCGCCCGCCGGAACAAACGAATTGAGCGGGTTGTACTCGTCGGAGAGCACGACCGGATACGGACTGCGCATCGGCCGGCTCATCGGATACGGATCGTTGGTGATTCCAAAACCCGCGCGGAACACGGTCTTATCGTTCCAGCGGTAAGCCAAGCCGATGCGCGGCGCATACATCACCGAAATGGCCGAAGATCCGGCATCGCGCGGCACGCTGCCGCGGCCGCCAAGCAAAACTTTGTTGGTCAGCGGATCCCATCTTTCGATACCGTAGTCGCCTCGGTTCATGAGCGGGAAGTGCTCGAAGCGCATTCCCAGGTTGATACTCAGTTTGCGGGTGGCCTGCCAGTTGTCGCGAACGTAGTAGCCTTGTTGGAACTCCCGTTCCTGCATTGGATCGAAGAATTGATAGGAGTGTCCGAAGGACCCCGGCAGTCCAAGCAGGAAGGACGCGTAGGCGTTAAAGTTGTTCGGAGATGAGCCGCCGCTGAGCGCCGTCACGCCGTTGACGAAGTTAAATCCGCCACGCGGGCCGTAACTGCCGATCTCCGGTTGCCAGTGGTTCATCTGGTGCTGGACCCAGTCGAAGCCAAAACGCAGGTTGTGCGCGCCGCGGTTCCAGCTCAGGTTCGCCGTGTAGGTGTAGATGCGGTCGTTGCGTTCGACCGGACTCCAGTTGTTCTGGTTGCCCAGCCCGGTGTAGCCGCTGATGTTGAAAATGGGGAAGCCGCTCTGGCGCACGTCAGGGCCGTTGGTGCCGGGTATTTTCAGCACATCGAGGCCGATGTTCTTCCCAAAGTCCGGACCCTCTGTGTTGTGGTGCATCAATGTACCGCCTACCGTCACGTCGAGCAGGAGGTTCGACTTGATGATGTAGTTCGCGCCCACGCCCCAGATGTCGGTGTGGTTATGGCCGGTGCCGATGCCGGCGTCCCCGGCCGCGCCGCCCGGGTAGGCGCCGAGAGCCGATCCGAGGGGACCCGTGGCGGTGATCGGTGCGATCATCACGCTGTACTTCCAGAACGTGCTGAGTTTGGACGTGGGACGGTAATCCATCTTGCCGTCCACCAGGTCGCGCTGGAAGTAGTAGGGCACGGACGCGAAGTAATTGTTGGTCTGGCCCGTTCCGGTATTGGGCAGCGGGATCATGTCTTGCAGCGTGCTGGCAGCCGAGCTCCAACGCGCCTGGGGCACGACGTTATTCGGGAACGCGGTGCGGCCGGCGCCTGTACTGCTGCCCGTCGCCGGGTCGTACACCGTCGTCAAACCCTGGAAATTGCCGCTCCGGACCTGGGCTGTGGGGACGCTCAGCAATCCGTTGCCGCGCTCGGCTGTCTTGGTGCCTTCCCAAGACGCAAAGAAGAACAGCTTGTCCTTCTTGATCGCTCCGCCAAACGTGCCGCCATACTGGTTGTCAATCCGCTGCGGCGTGTTCGGACCCGCCGGAGTGTTCGGATTGAAGAACAGATTCTTCGCTCCCCAGTAGTTGTTCAGGTGGTACTCGAAGGCGACGCCATGGTAATTATTTGTCCCGGACTTGGTGATCACGTTGACCGCGGCGCCGCCCGACATACCTTGTTCGGCGTCGAAATTATTAGTGCTGATGTTGACGGTCTGAATGGACTCCAGAGGCGGAATGTAGAAGGCATGGTGCGGCAGCCATGTGAAGATGCTGGCGGCCCCGTCAATGCGCGTGTTGTTCGAATTCCGCGCCGTTCCATTGATATTCGTGGTCAGCGCTCGCGCCGGAGAATCGGTGGAGGCGTTCTGAAACTGACCCGGCGTGGTGCCCGGCACCAGGTCCAGAAGCGTCTGGAAGTTGCGGTAGCCCGCCACCGGAAGCTGGGACATTTCCTTGGCCTGGAGGTCGGTGTGGACATCGCTCTTGTCGGTCTGCAGAGTCTGGCCCACCGCTTCCACGGTGACGCTTTCGGAGACGGATCCCACTTTCAGCGCCACTTCCACACGAGTCACCGTATTGATGGTGATCGCAACGTCCGTCTGGGTAAAGGTCACGAAGCCTTTCGCCGTCACCTTTACTTCGTAGGCTCCGGGCGGCAAGTTCTCCACAATGTAGCGGCCGGCCGAATCTGTTGCGGTTTCACGCGAGAAACCAGTGGCGGTGCTGTGGACCGCAACCGTGGCGCCCGGAATGGCCGCCTGCGACTGGTCCATGACGTTGCCCGTGAGAGTGCCGTAAAGAACCTGCGCGTTGGCGCCTGCTACGGTCACAATGACGAGCGATGCGAGAGTGAGAATCCGCAGATAGGACATGGTCCACCTCTTCCTAGATAGATTCGCCTAACCTGATGTTCCTAACTCTGAGATAGACCTTTCCCAGGAGATTGTCAAGTAAATTTCGGTCTCCTTACTTCACGCCGAGCGCGCAGACCACGGACACCGGCTTCAGCAGCTTCGATTCCAGGCGAAGCCGGGTGAAACCGGCGTCGGCGAGGGCCACCATCAGGCTCTTTCCCGTTTCGCGCGCGGTCTCTTCGTTGGCGCCCTTCGCGCGGGGCTGGACGGCCAGGGCCGCGATGCCGCCCGTCTTCAGGACTCTGTGCAGTTCGGCGAACGCTCCCGCCGGCCAGAATTGCGCAGAATTGATGGCGTAGACTTTGTCGAACCAGGCGTTCGGAAACGGCAAGTGATCGGCCGATCCCAGCTTCAGATCGGCGCCCGGCGTTCGTCCCTTCGCTTGCCGCACCATCACTTCGCTGTGATCCAGGCCCGCCACGTATCCGTCGAGCACGAGCTTGCTCACGCGCTGGATGTCCGTGCCGGAGCCGAAGCCGATCTCGAGAACACGATCGGCGCTTTTGAAATTCAACAGCGATAGGACCCACTCGCTGCGTTGCCGGTTCTGGATAGCCATGAAATGGCCCACCAAGCTGCCCAAGAATCCCGTCGGTTTGCTAAATTGGAGCCGCCATCCGGATGCGGGTGGCGCCGCCAAATCCCGAAGTTCCTTTTTCATAGAAACCAATCCCGTGGCCCCACGTATAAGGAGTATTACACGACCGGGCTATGGCGTGGCGATCGTAATCCTGCTTACTTTTTCTTTCCAAGCGGGCGCGGCGGAGCCTCCTACAATCAAGATCCCGCACCTGGACAAGCCTCCCACGCTCGAGGATTTCCTCGAGATGAAGCCGAACGCGGCCATGGAAGGCCGGATGCTCAAGGTCACGGGCTTCACGCAGCGCGGCCCCGATGACGGCAAGCCGGCCACCCAGCAGACCGAGGTCTACCTCGGTTATGACGACAAGGACCTGTACGCTGTCTTCGTCTGCCTCGACCCGCAACCGGGCCAGATTCGCGCGCGCCTGGCACGACGCGAGAATGTCTTTGAAGACGACATCACCGGCATTCTCCTGGACACATTTCACGACCGCCGCCACGCCTACGAGTTCTTTACCAACCCGCTGGGAATCCAAATCGACGGCATCACCACGGAAGGGCAAGGGGACGACTACAGCTTCGACACCTTGTGGCGATCGAGAGGAAAGCTGACGCCGCAAGGCTACCTGGTATGGATGGCCATCCCTTTTAAGAGCATGCGTTTCCCCAGCGACGGAAAACAAACCTGGGGCGTCGCCCTGTTCCGCAATAGCCCGCGCACGAACGAAGATTCCTTTTGGCCTTACGTCACCAGAAAGCTGGAGGGCTTCGCCCAGCAATTTGCGACCCTCGAAGGTCTCGAAAATATTTCACCCGGCCGCAATCTGCAGTTCATTCCTTACGGCGTCTTTTCCAGCGGACGGTTCCTCGATACGCGATCGACGCCTCAATTCCGGACGCAAAACGACCTTCGCGCCGGCATGGACGCAAAGGTGGTTCTGCACGACTCGCTCACATTGGACGTGGCGCTCAATCCCGACTTCAGCCAGGTGGAATCCGACGAGCCGCAGGTCACCATCAACCAACGCTTCGAAGTGTTCTTTCCGGAGAAGCGGCCGTTCTTCATCGAGAATTCCGGATACTTCTCGACGCCGATCAATTTGTTTTTCTCGCGGCGAATCGCCGATCCGGAATTCGGCGCGCGCCTCACGGGAAAGATCGGGCCGTGGGCCATCGGAGCGCTGGGAATCGACGACCGCGCTCCCGGCAAGCGCGTGCCCGACAACGATCCGGCCATCGGCGAGCACGCCAAGTTCGGAATCCTGCGCGTCAACCGCGAATTCAAGAACCAGTCAACTCTGGGCGTTATGTTCACCGACCGGGAGTTCCTGGGCGCTTATAACCGCGTCGGTAGCGTGGACGGGCGATGGAAGATGAACAAGAACTGGGTCTCGCAGTTTCAGGCAGTCACCAGCGCCGACAAGGCGACCGACGGAACGTATCGCGCGGGGCCTGCTTACGACGCGGCCATCTCCAGAAACGGCCGCGCGGCGAATTACTTCGCGGAGTTTACCGACTACAGCAAAGGATTCCACACCGAGCCGGGCTTCGTCTCGCGAGTGGATCTACGCTCGATGGTCCAGAATTTCAATTACACGTTTCATCCCGCCGGAAAGCACCTCACCGAGGTCGGACTGCATACGTTCCAGGGGTTCAACTGGGATCATCAGGGTTTTCGCCTCGACTGGATGACCTTCAACGACTTCTTCTGGAACTTCCGGCGGAACACGAGCATCGACTTTCTCTGGAATTTCTTTCGCGAAGGCATCCGGCCGGTGGACTTTCCCGTCCTGAAGCAGAACGTGGATTTCGGACGCAGCAACCCAGGGTTGGCCTTCAACAGCGACTACTTCAAATGGGTGGGCGTCTCCGGATTGATTCGTTGGGGACAGCGCGTCAATTTCGTGCCGCCGAACGGGCAGGCGCCCTTCCTGGCCAACGCCACGGCGGGAAACGCGTCGCTGACGCTCCGGCCGCTGGGACGTCTGCGCATCGACAACTCTTACCTGTTTGAGCTGTTCCGCGATCGCGGCCCGGGCGGGCACATGGTCTTCAACGACCACATCCTGCGCTCGAAGTGGAACTGGCAATTCAACCGCGAGCTGTCGTTGCGGGCCATCTTTCAGTATTCGTCGGTGCTGGCCAATCCGGCGCTCACGTCCCTGCAAACCACGAAGAACTTCAACGCCGACTTCCTCGTCACTTACTTCGTCCATCCCGGCACGGCGTTCTACGTGGGATACAACTCGAACCTGCAGAACATCGACCGCTTGCTGCGGGAAGACAGCAACGGCAATTTCCTGCGGCCGCAGAATCGCTTCATCAACGACGGGAAGCAGTTCTTTGTGAAGGCGTCTTACCTGTTCCGGTTCTAGGACCTACTTCAGTCCGGCTTCGATCGCTCCGACGACGGTCTTGAGGACCTTCACGCGGGCGTACAGCTTGTTGTTCGCTTCCACCACCGTCCAGGGCGCGACGGCGGTGGAGGTGCGTTCGAGCATTTCTTCCACGGCCGCCAGATACTGCTTGTACTTGGCCCGGTTGCGCCAGTCTTCGTCGGTGAGTTTGTAAGAGCGGTACGGATCGCACTCGCGCGCTTTGAAGCGGCGCAGTTGCTCTTTCGGCGTGATGTGCAGCCAGAATTTGCAGATGACCATTCCGAACGACCGCTGCTGCGCCTCCAGATCGTTGATCTCGCGGTAGGAACGCTCCCACTGCTCCTTGCTGATGAAGTTTTCCACGCGCTCCACAAGAACGCGTCCGTAATAGGTGCGGTCGAAGATGGCGATGTGGCCGGCGCGCGGCAAGACCGTCCAGAAGCGCCATAGATAATGATGCGTCTTCTGATCGCCCTGCGGAGCGGCGAATGCGCTCACCGTGTAGCCGCGCGGATCGAGGCTCTCGGCGACGCGCTTGATGGTCCCGCCCTTGCCCGCGGCGTCCCATCCCTCGAACATCAGCAGCACCGGGACGCGCTTTCGATACAGCTCCAGGCCCAAGTCGTGCAAGCGGCCCTGGGCCTCGCCCATCGCCTTCTTGTACGCGCCCGGGGTGAGGCTCTTCGTCGCGTCCACTCGTTCGAGCATGGCTACTTCCCTTTCTTCTTTCCACCCTTTTGCTCCAGCGCTTTTTCGAAGCGCGTAACCAGCGTCTGGAACACTTTGACGCGAGCCGAGCGCAGGTCGTTCGCTTCCACGATGGTCCAGGGCGCGTACGGCGAATCGGTCTTGAGCAGCATCTCCTCCACAGCCTTTACCCATTTCTTGTACTGGTGATGATGCCGGCGGTATTCCTTGGTGACCTTCCAGGCCAGCTTGGGATCTTCTTCGTACTCTTTGAACCGCTTCTTCTGTTCCTTCTGCGATATATGCAGCCAGAATTTCACCAGCACCTGGCCGTCGTCGGCCAGCAGCCGCTCGAGCTGGTTGATCTGCTCGTAGGCCTCGCGCCAGAGCTTTTTCTTCACCAGCTTGTCGACGCGCTCCACCAGGACGCGCCCGTACCAGGAGTGATCGAAGAGCGCCATCTCCCCGTAGTTCGGCAGATGGATCTGGTAGCGCCACAGGAAGTGATAGCGCAACTCGAGCTCGGTCGGCGGAGTGCCGCGATAAATGCGGAAGAGGCGCGGATCGAGACGCGCCGTCAGGTGTTTGATGATGTTGCCGCGACCCGATCCGTCCCAGCCTTCGAGCGCGATCACGGTGGCGATTTTCGCGTCGCGAGCCTCGTACTGAAGTCTGCGCAGCTTCTCCTGGAGCTTGGGAAACACCTGTTGGTATTTGCGCGGTTCGAGCTTCGTCTTGAGGTTGACGATTTCGAGCATAGGGTCGCGGGGGCATGATGACTCATCTCCACCGCGAGGGTCAATTGGAAAGGTATAATTGAGGCAATGAAGCTGGCTCTGGCGCAGATCAACACCACGGTGGGCGACTTCTCCGGAAATGCCGAGAAGATCCTGGCGTTCGCCGCGCGCGCTCGCGCGGGCGGCGCGGACCTGGCAATCTTTCCCGAGCTGTCGCTGCCAGGATATCCGCCGCGCGACTTGGTCGAAAAACCAGCGTTCCTTGAGCGGAACCGCGAGGAACTCGAACGCCTCGCGCGCCAAACGAAGGGAATCGCGATCATCTGCGGATTCGTCGGCCGCACCTCGGGCGACAACGCCCGCGCCGCGACGAACTGCGCCGCCCTGCTCGCCGACGGCAAGGTGGCCTTCATCCAGCAAAAGATGCTGTTGCCGAACTACGACGTCTTCGACGAGGCGCGCCACTTCGCGCCGGCTGCGTCGCAATCGCTCTTCCCGCTCGGGGGACATCAGGTCGCTCTGACCATCTGCGAAGATATCTGGAACGACAAGGATTTTTGGACCAAGCATTATTACCAGCGCGATCCGGTGGACGAGATGGCGCGCGCCGGCGGCAACCTGATGGTGAACATCGCCGCATCTCCCTACAGCCAGGGGAAGCGCGACCAGCGTCGCGCGATGCTCACGGCGCTGGCTGTGAAGCACGGCATCCCGGTGGCGGCCGTGAATCTGGTGGGAGGAAACGACAGCCTGGTCTTCGACGGATCGAGCTGCGTCATCGACGCCAAGGGCGCCGTGCGCGCCGACGCCAATCCCTTCGAGGAAGATCTCGTCTTCTACGATACGTCCTCGAACGAAGGCGACATCCGCGCGGGCGCCGCCTTGCCAGACGGAATCGAATCGGTGCATCGCGCGCTGGTGCTCAGCACGCGCGACTACGTGCGGAAGTGCGGCTTTTCGTCGGTGATCGTGGGCCTGAGCGGCGGCATCGATTCCGCGCTCACCGCGGCGCTCGCGGTGGAAGCGCTGGGAGCGGACGCCGTGACCGGTGTGGCTATGCCGGGTCCTTACAACGCCCCCGCGAGTCTCGAAGATGCGCGCGTTCTCGCCGAACGCCTCGGCGTCCGCTGGCAAGTGATACCGATCGGCGACGCCTTCTGCACCTTCAAGCAAACCCTGGCGCAGGTTTTTGCCGGACTCTCCGAGGACATCACCGAGGAAAACCTACAGTCGCGGATTCGCGGCACGCTGCTCATGGCTCTTTCGAACAAGTTCCGCTCGCTGGTGCTCTCGACCGGCAATAAGAGCGAGATGGCCGTGGGCTACGCCACGCTCTACGGCGACATGGCCGGCGGCCTGGCAGTGCTGGCCGACATCCCGAAGACAATGGTCTATTCGCTTTCGCGGCTGGCCAACGAGCGCCTTGGGAATCCCATTCCGGAGCGCGTCTTCACCAAGGCGCCCTCGGCCGAGCTGCGTCCCGGCCAGAAGGACAGCGATTCGCTGCCGCCCTACGATCAGCTCGATCCGATCCTGAAGGCGTACATCGAAGACGCTGAATCGCCCGAGAGCATCGCGCAGAATCTTAACTTGCCCCTCGGGATGGTTCGTGATACTTGCTTACGAGTAGATCGGAGCGAGTACAAGCGACAACAGGCCGCGCCCGGGTTGAAAGTCACGTCGAAAGCTTTCGGAGTCGGCCGCCGCATTCCGATCGCGCAGAAGCATTTTTAGTTTCTGGAGATTTTATGAACCGTATGCCTCGCCTGTTCCCACTGGTCATTTTGCTGCTTGTCGCTTTGGCGGCGATTCCGCAGAATCCGCGGATGCAGCCCGGCCCGCATCCGGAGGGCGGCTACCTGCTGATGAACGGGTGGCGCATCGCGCCGGCGGGAATCTCTATTCCTTTTCCGAGAGACACGTTTCCGCTCAACCTGGTGATGCATCCCGACGGCAAGAGCCTCTTCGTGCTCAACAGCGGCTACCTTCCGCCCTCGGTGCTGATCATGAATACGGCCGATCCCCGGCAGGCTGTCCGCGTTTCTCTGGACGACGCCTGGCTCGGCCTCGCGCTGAACAAGGCCGGAGACAAGTTTTATGTTCCGGAAGCGAACCTGGGAACGGTGCGCGAGTTCGCATTTGCCGATGGTGTCGCGAAACCTCTGCGCGAGTTTCGTCTTTTCCCGCTGGCTGATCCTACGAAAAAAGGAAAAGAACGCCTCTCGAAAGAAGATTATCTCGGAGACGCGGCGCTCTCCGCCGACGGTAAGACACTTTACGTTGCCAACCTTCAGAGCAACGTGATTCACGCTATCGGCCTCGAGAAGGGCGATGTCTCCCGCAAATTCACCGTGGGGAAGCGTCCCTATCGCATCCTGGTGGCGGGCGACCGCTTGTACGTGAGCAATTGGGGCGATGAGAGCGTCACCGTGCTCGACGCCGCGAGCGGCGCGCCCCGCTTGACCATCAAGACCGGGTCGCATCCCACCGACATGGTGCTGCGCGACGGGCGTCTCTATGTGGCTTGCGGAAACACCAACTCCGTTTACATGCACGACGCGACGAACGGAACGCTGCGCGAACAGATCAACGTGGCGCTGCATCCGAAGTCCCCGGCGGGAACCACGCCAAACGCCCTCGCGATTTCTCCCGACGGCCATACTCTCTACGTCGCGAACGCCGACAACAACGATGTCGCCGTGGTCTCGATCGTCGAGCGGGAATCGCGCGTCGAAGGATTCATCCCCACCGGCTGGTATCCCACCGCCGTGCTGCCTTCGCCCGACGGACGCCGCCTGTACATCGCCAACGGCAAAGGCGAGCGCAGCTACGCCAATCCCAACGGGCCGCAGCCGATCCGTCAGACGCAGGTGGCACAGGGCGAGAATCCGCGGCCCGGTTACGTGGGCGTGATGCAGAAAGGCTCGCTGAACATCGTGGACGTCCCCGACGACGCGCAACTCAAGATTCTCACCAGGCGCGTGCTGAACAATACGCCGTATCGCGATGAACTGCTCGAAAACGCTGCTGTCTCCGGCACGGGGATTCCGTCCCGGCTGGGAGGAGAATCGCCCATCAAGCACGTCATCTACATCGTCAAGGAGAACCGGACCTACGATCAGGTGCTCGGCGACATGAAGGAAGGCAACGGTGACGCGCGCCTGACGCTCTTCCCCGAGAATATCAGCCCGAACCATCACCGCCTGGCGCGCGAGTTCGGCTTGCTCGATAACTTCTACGTCACGGCGGACGTGAGCGCCGACGGCCACGCCTGGTCCATGGGCGCGATTTCCAGCGATTTCGTCACCAAGCTCTGGCCCGCCGGATACGCCGGGCGCCGCGCTCCTTACGATTCCGAAGGCGTCGACCAGAATGGAACCGCGGGCGGCGGATGGCTGTGGAACGCCGCCCTCAAGGCGCGCGTGTCCTTCCGCGTCTACGGTGAATTCGTACAAAACGACAAGGACAAAGAGAAACCGTCCACGAATCGCGAAAAGGAAGTCGCCGGCTTTTACGATCCGAATTTCCGCGGTTTCGATCTCGACTACACCGATCAGAAGCGTATGGACCGCTGGCTGACGGAGTTTCGCGAGTTCGAAAAGAACGGCAAGCTGCCGCAGCTCGAAATCATGCGTCTTCCGAACGATCACACCCAGGGAACCAAGGCCGGCGCTCCCAGCCCGCGCGCCATGGTGGCGGACAACGATTTCGCGCTCGGCCGCCTCGTGGATGCCGTCTCTCACAGCGTCTACTGGAAGGACACGGCGATTTTCGTCCTCGAAGACGACGCCCAGAACGGGCCCGATCACGTGGACTCGCATCGCAGCCCGGCCTACGTGATCAGCGCGTACAGCCAGCGCGGCAAAGTCGATTCGACAATGTACTCCACGGTGAGCATGCTGCGGACGATCGGGTTGATCCTGGGCATGCAGCCGATGAGCCAATATGACGCCGGCGCGATGCCGATGCATACGCTCTTCGCCGGCAAGCCGGACCTGCGTCCTTACACGCTGGTGAAGCCCGAAGTGGATTTGAACGAGACGAATACTCCGCAAGCGCCCATGGCCAAGGAAGCGGCGGCGATGGACTTCTCCGACGCGGATCGCATCGACGACGATCTGATGAACCTGATCCTCTGGAAAGCCATGAAAGGCAACACGCCGATGCCCGCGGCGACGCGCAGCGTCTTCCCGGCCATGTGGATCTTCCGCGCGCGGTAGCGAAGGCAATAAGGCTGATATAATTGCGCCTAGAGGCGCATTTTTGCTCACACTCCTTCTGCTCGCAGTCTTGCAGGCGACGCCGCCCGCTCAGAATCCGCCGACTGCGACTGCGCCGCCGAATCAGGCGACCACGGAATTTCAGACCGCGATCGAGCACCTGAAGGCGGGACGCGCGGCGGCCGCCGAGCCGATCCTGCTGAAGCTGATCAAGTCCAATCCCAACGACGCCGATGTGAACGAAGGGATGGGAATGCTGATTTCGATGAAAGGCCAGCCCGAGCGGGCTTTGCCCTATCTCGAAAAAGCCGTCCGTCTCAAGCCGAGCGGCATGGCATGGGGAAATCTCGGTTCGGCCTACGGCGACTTGGGGCGAGACGATCAGGCGATCTTTGCGTTTCGCAAAGCAGTCGAGCTCGAACCCGCCAACGTAGCCGCTTCTTATCAACTCGCCGGACTCTACATGAAGCGTGGCGCGTTCGGCGAAGCCGCGCCGCTCCTTGATCGCGTGCTCAAGGCAAAGCCCGCGCCGGAAATTCGCTACCTGCTTGCCCTCTGCTATTCCGCGACGGACCGCCCGGCGATCGCCCGCAGCGTGCTCCTCGGAATGACCGTCAAGGACCGCGACCGCGAGGAAGTGCAGCTTCTTCTCGGCACCGCGGCACTGGCGCTCGGTCGCAAGGCCGAAGCCCAAGGCAATTTCGAGCGCGTGCTGAAGCTCAATCCCGACTCCGTGCCCGGCGCTGCGAATCTCGGATGGATGTTCGTCCAGGCCGGCGCGACGGATCGCGGCTTGCCGATGCTCGAAGGCGCCTGGAAGCGCGACAACACTGCGTATCTCGCGGGATACAACCTGGCCCAGGCCTATCACCACCTCGGCCGCCTGGAGAACGCGCGCGGCGTGCTGGCCACGCTGCTCACCAAGGGCGAGAGCGGCGACGTATTCCATCTGCTCGGCCAGGTGGAAGCCGGGCTGAACGATTCGAAATCGGCGATCGATTATCTGTCCCGCGCCGTGGAGCTCGATCCGCGCGAGGCGCACATCTTCGATCTAGGATACCAGCTCTTGCAGACCTGGACGCTCGACCGCGCCGCAGCCACGTTCACCGAGGGCGTGCAAAAGTTTCCCAAGTCGGCGCGGCTCTGGATGGGTCTCGGCAGCGCGTACCTTGCGCAGAGCAAGAACGACGAGGCCGTCGGCGCTTTCCTTCACGCCGCCGAGATGGGCGACGATCCGCGCGCTTACGATTTTCTCGGCCAGGCTTATCTGGCGTCGAAGAGCGCCAAGCCCGACGTAGCGGCGCGCTTCCACGCATATCGCGCGGCGCATCCGCAGGACGCGTCGGCCGCCTTCTATGAAGGCGCCTCGATCGCGCGCTCGGGCGACGCGGACGCCGCTCTGCCGCTGCTGCAACGCGCCATCGCGCTCGATCCGAAGCTAGCCGAAGCCCACTTCGAGCTCGGGAAGCTCTACGCGCAAAAAGAGCAGAACGATCTGGCGCTCGCGGAATTTCAAGCCACTGTGGCGCTCAATTCCAAGCATCCACAAGCCTACCGGTCGCTCAGTCAAACCTACGCGAAGGCCGGACGCGAATCCGACGCGGCCACCGCCCTCGCGCGTCATGAAGAGATCAGCAAGCAGGAAGCGGCGAATCAGCAGGCGCGCCTCCGCGGCGCGATCGCCGCGCTTCGCAACCAGTGAGTGAAACGCTCATCGAGGCCCTGCGCCGACGGGCCGCGGACTCCCCAGGTTCGGTCAACATCCATCTGCGCGAGGAAGACGGGCGCATCGAGACGATCCGCTTCGCCGGACTGCTCGAGGGCGCGACGGCCGCCGCCGCGGCGCTTCGCAAACACGGCCTTCGTCCCGGAGATCCCGTGGGGATCATGCTGCCGACCTGTCGCGAATTCTTCTTCACCTTTCTCGGCGTGCAACTCGCGGGCGGCATCCCCGTGCCCATCTATCCGCCGATGCGCGCCGCGCAGATCGAAGAGTATGCGCGCCGCCAATCGGCCATCCTGCGCAGCGCCGGCGTCCGCATCCTGGTGACGTTTCGCGAAGCCGAGCGGATCGCGCACCTGCTGAAGCCGCAGGTCGCTTCGCTCAGCGCCGTGGTTCGCGCGGACTTGCTGCTTGCAGGACCCGCGCCGAACGGCGGGATCGCCGTCGATCCGCGCCCTGAAGACATCGCGCTCATCCAGTACACGTCGGGCAGCACCGGCGAGCCGAAGGGCGTGACGCTGACGCACCGCAACCTGGTCGCCAACGTGCGCGCCATCGGATGGGGCGTCGGCGTCGAGCCGAATGACGTAGTGGTCTCGTGGCTGCCGCTCTATCACGACATGGGGCTGATCGGCTGCTGGCTCTTCTCGCTCTACTTCGGGCTCGAGCTCGCGGCCATGTCGCCGGTCGCGTTTCTGCGCCGCCCCGAGCGCTGGTTGCGGATGATCCACGACCATCGCGGCACGCTCTCCCCCGCGCCGAATTTCGGATACGAGCTGTGCGCGCGCAAGGTGAGCGACGACGATCTCAAGAATCTCGACCTGAGTAGCTGGCGCGTCGCTCTGAACGGCGCGGAGCCGATTCATCCTGAAACGCTCGACCGCTTCCTCGCGCGCTTCGGTCCGTTCGGATTCCGTCCCGAAACAATGATGCCGGTCTACGGCCTCGCGGAGACATCGGTAGCGCTGGCATTTTCGAAGCGCGGCACACCGCCGAGATTCGACGCCGTCGACAAAGACGATTTCGAACGCAATGGACTCGCCAAGCCCGCCCACTCCGGCAGCACGCTGCGCTTCGTCAGCGTCGGTCAGGCTCTGCCGAAGCACGAAGTGCGCATTGTCGATTCCAAAGGCCGCGTGCTCCCCGAGCGGTCCGAGGGGAACATCCAGTTTCGCGGTCCTTCGGCGATGCAGGGCTATTACCGCAATCCGGAAGCGACGGCGGAGGTCCGCGACGGCGAGTGGTATCGCACCGGCGACCTCGGTTATCTCGCGGGCGGCGAGCTGTACATCACCGGCCGCACCAAGGACCTGATCATTCAGGCGGGGCGCAACATTCATCCGCAGGAGATCGAGAAGCTGGCCGCGGAAGTCAGCGGCGTGCGACGCGGATGCGTGGCTGCTTTCAGTGTGGCGAAGCGCGAGAGCGGGACGGAGAGCCTGGTAATCGTCGCCGAGACGCGCGAGACCGATCCGGAGAAGCGGCGACAGATCGCCAACGAGATGAAACGCCGCGTCGGCGCGGCGATCATCTCGCCCGACGTGGTCTTCATGGCCGGGCCGAACGTGATTCCGAAGACGCCGAGCGGCAAACTGCAGCGCGACGCTTGCCGGCGGATGTATCTCAAAGGTACGCTCGACGGCGGGCGCCGTCCGGCGTGGTTCCAGATCGCCAAGCTCGTCGGACAAGCGGCCTGGCACAGCCTGCGAAAAAAAGCATGAGAGTCGCGCTCGTCCACGACTGGCTCACCGGCATGCGCGGCGGCGAGAAAGTGCTCGAATCGTTCTGCCGCCTTTTCCCGCGGGCCGATCTGTTCACGCTCTTCCACGAGCCGGGCTCGGTCAGCGATCTGATCGAGAACCGGAAAATCACCACGTCGTTTCTCGACCGCATCCCCGGCGCGCGCGGCGGCTATCGCTACTTCCTGCCGCTCTTTCCGCAAGCGATCGAGACGTTCGACCTTAGTGAATACGATCTCGCCGTGAGCATCAGCCACGCCGTTGCCAAGGGCGTGCGGGCGCGGCGACACGTCTGTTATTGCGAGACGCCGATGCGCTACGTGTGGGATTTTACCGGCGACTATTTTCGCAAAGGCTCGTGGAAGGATCTCGCGCTTCGGACGCAGCGGCGGCGGTTGCGCGAATGGGACGTAGAGTCGAGCCGCCGCGTGCACCAGTTCCTGGCGAATTCGGATCACGTCCGCCAGCGCGTCCAGCGATGTTACAACCGCGACGCGAAGGTGATCTATCCGCCGGTGGACACCGATTTCTTCACGCCGTCGGACCATCTGCCGAGCGACTATTACCTGGTGGTCTCGGCGCTCGAGCCATATAAGCGCGTCGACCTGGCGGTCGAGGCGTTTTCACGGATGAAGCTGCCGCTGATTGTCGCGGGGCGCGGCACGCAGGAACGGGCCCTGCGCCGCATCGCGAAAGCCAACGTGGAATTTCTGGGATGGCGCACGAACGAGGAGCTTCGCGATCTCTACCGCGGCTGCCGCGCGCTCATCTTCCCGGGCCTGGAGGATTTTGGAATTGTTCCAGTCGAGGCGCAGGCCTGCGGACGTCCCGTGGTGGCCTACGGGCAGGGCGGCGCGCTCGAAACCGTCAAGTCGGGCGTGTTCTTTCCGGAGCAAACGGTCGAGAGCCTGATCGCGGCGCTCGAAAAAGTGGAGGAAGGTCCGGACCTGGCGCGCGCGAACGCCCTCAAGTTTTCGAAGCAGCGCTTTGAGGAGGAGATTCGCGCGTATTTCGAGACCGACCCGCTAGATCCCTATGCCCCGTAGGAAGGCGCGGCTCGCTGCGGCGCCCGCGGCGGGGGGCGGCGCGGACTTGTCGCTTGCGTCGACGTCCTGCTCGACGACGGCCCATCCGTCGTAGCCGAGCGCGTCGAGTTCCTTCTTGAGCGCGGGAAAATTCACGCCGCCGCGTCCGAGCTCGCAGAAGACGCCGCGGCGCACGCCGTCGAGAAATCCGAGGCGCTCGCTGCGGACCGCTTCGAGCGCGGCCGGGTTCACGTCCTTCAAGTGCAGGTATTCGACGCGGCGTCCGTATCGGCGCACGGCATCGACGGGATCGCCGCCGCCATAGAAGTAGTGTCCGGTGTCGAGGCAAAGGCCGAGGTCGCGAGCGTCGACTTCGTTCAGCAGGATCTCAACTTCGTCCGGAGTCTCGACGTACGTGCCGACGTGATGGTGGAAGACGCAGCGCAAGCCGAGATCGCGCGCCGTGGCGGCGGTGCGGCGCACGCTGCCGGCCACCGTCTTCCAGTCGGCGGCGGTGAGGCTGGGTCCGCCCGCGCGCGCCCATCCGGCGCAGGACATGCGCTCCGGCCACATGTGGTCGGAGAGAACCAAATGTTTTGCGCCGCAGTCGGCGAGCAGGCGTCCAGTGATGCGCGCCTGGGTGAGGGCATCATCGACTCCGGCGGGATCTTTCAGCTTGAGCGGCACAAACGCCGAGGTGAGCGTGAGCTTGCGGCGCGCGAGTTCGGCGCGCAACGCCGCAGCATCGGTCGGCAGATATCCGAAAGGACCGAGCTCGGTAGCGGCATACCCGGCGCCGGCGATCTCATCGAGCACGCGCCCGTACGGAATCGGCGGAGACCATCCCTCGACCTCCATGATCCCCCAACTCACGGGAGCATTCGCCAGCCGGATCTGCGCCGCCATGGCAGCTAGGCTATCACAAGAGTAAAACGATTCTCTAAAGGGCTCCCGGGCTACAATTGCCTTCGGAACAATGCTTATCTACTTGATTGGACCATCTGGCGTCGGCAAGACAAGTTGCGCCGCCCACGCATCCAAGATTCTGAACGCGCACCACCACAATCTGGATGTCATTTGCAGTGGGCATCAGTTCGATTGGGCTTTCTGTGTGCAGGAACTTCACAAGCTTGAGTCCGCAGTCGGCACTGTGGACCTTAGCATTGTTGATATCGGAGCTGGCACGCAGTGCCTTCCAGGGCTTTGCGAGTACCTTAAGTGCCGAAGGTCCGCTGTGATACATCTCTATGCGCCATCAGAAGAAGTACTTCGGCGCAATCCTCTTGGACCCAACCGTCCACTGGAGGAGTACAATCAAACGGAATCCACAAGCCGCCAGCCACTCTACCTAGCTGCCGATCATGTAGTGAACATCACCGCAAACGATGAGACGACCTCACGACGAATCTTCGTTGATTACCTGCGCCAACACTTTAGTGCAACGTTTCGGGCATCCATTTCCCCTCTCTAACGGCACCGTGGCGAAGTGGACGTGATCCGTCATCAGGAAACCACCTGAGCATACAGACACCGGTGTCGGAGAGATTCAGACGAGCGTAATAATGGTTAAGGCATGACCGGACAGGTGCACCATTCGCCCGAGCCATACATGCTACGATTGTGCCGGAAATGTAACAATTCCACGACGGCACGGGAAAACAGAACAATCGAGACAGATCAGTCAGCCTGACCACAGACTCCGGTGATATAGAAGAGGGCGGACCAATAGGAATGCGAGGGCTGGACCCATGTTGCCCAAAGTATGCGTCGCGCTCGTGGCAGTTGCGATGCTTGGGATAGTTGCCTCTGTCTTGTTCTTCATTCAGGGCGGATTTGGAGCAGGGCACGGTCGGTTCGATAATGCTATCTTCATCATGGGACTTCCGTGGGCCGCAATGCCTTGGCCGTCTCCAGTCATCAGATACGATTTCGTTTGGCTGATCGGGCTTCCCTTGATTCTCAACGCCACCAGCATTGTTCTGATCGCGTTCGCTATACGCACGTCCGAGAACTGATCGGCCTGAGGTGCCCTGACTCTTCAATCAAACGGCACCAATGACCGTTTCTTCCGAGCCGCACATGCTACGATTTGCCCGAAGGGGGACAGATCAGCTGACCCCGACCTTCTGGACCTTCCGAGTAAGGATCGGTAGCGATATGGCAAGCCAGACGATAACTCTCGGAATGCAGTCCAGTGGCGAAGATAGAATCACCGAGTCGCACGTGATCGCCCTCCGAAAGCTCCTAGCTGCACACTGCAACGGTCCCTTTCAGTGAGGAGGTCGTAGAGTTCGCTCCAATCCTCCGGGTTGGGGGTGCAATGCAAGAGTTCGACTTCGCTGGCTGCGAGCGAGTCCGCCGAAATCGCAAAGCTGGATACATCACCTTGGACATTGCCTTTCCGTCTAGAGAATGGAAAGGCCAAAGTAACCTGCATATTAGAAAGTTTCTGCTTCAGATTGTTGAGATGGGTCTGCGCTGCTGCCTTGATCGTTTACGAAAGGAGAAGGTGCCAGTGCAGGAGGAAAAGCTGCTTGCCGACTTTTCCCATGTTAAGGACCTTTTTCTTAGTCAGCTTCACGATAAGGCTACAGCCGGACCTGAGCTAGCCCAGCTCGATCCGCGGATCGGCGCGGCTAAAAGTCGATAACCCTCGGAGCGATGCTTGACGCGGAGGACTTCCATGGGACCGGGCGGGTCATCCATGACGCGCATCTTTGGCGAGCGTGTCATGGCGAGCGTGTCAGACCCGCATTGCTCCATCAAAAATCGTAGTGATCTAAGAGCCTAAACACCATGCAACCCAAGCGATTAAGCGTGCGACTTGACAACAACAACTGACCTGGGAAAATGGCTCAGGGTGATCTGAACCCGTCTCGTGATGGCCTAAAATGAAGCCGACTTCATCAGACATGTGGTTGTTGCGTTCGCCTGAAGACTCTCTTCGTCTGACATGGAGCCATGGTATAGCCTTCGAACCGATCATATGCCATCTGGAAGAGGGACACCAGCGAGGCGGGCGAAGGACTGGACCGCTGAGCGCCGAGTATCCTGGCAAAGTTCCCGAAGCGAGCGTCTTATGGAGTTGGTATTCCGAGTGCGTAATTCCCGCGTCCCTCTCGAAAGCGCTCGCGCGATGGGGACCTACTGGATGCGAAACACGCCCAGCGATCATTACTGCGAATGGGCGTGTCAGACGCCATGACTTCGAGGAACTAATAGTAACTGGCTGGGGCGGGCTTGCGCGGCCCGAGTCGGGAGTGCGTCTTGTTGAATCGTGCGAGGGATGCGGATACCTCAAATATACGGGAGTTGTTCGCTGGAGGCGTTTATTTGATCGAAGTCAATGGGATGGCTCAGACTTTTTTATGGTGTGGCCGCTCCCACGATTCATTTTTGTGACGCATCGAGTAGCTAAACTGTTGCGGGAAAGTGGCTTCGGAGGCTTTCGGTTGGCTTCTCTCGGTGAGATGGAACCTCAAGAGGGCTTAGCACCAGGAAGAGTGACTGACTGGCTATCCAAAGAGAAGGCGCGGAAGGTCGGCGTGAGTGCGGACATCTTCTAACTCTACGTAATGCTGCAACGAATGGAGCGAACGGGTCATCCTGAAGCTGACCCCGATCTCTGCTGACCAAGCACACTTGGTTCTCCTGCTGGTTCTCCTCCCAGGGAAGGTAAAAATGGATGCCTATGAACCCAGACTGAATGCAATCGAGCCAAAAAGGGTCTCGTTTGGCTGTCAGACGATTCACTTGTATCAGCCTAACAAACTGGCTTCTGGCCAGCTTGGCTACTCGGTAGGCCCGAACGGAGAAGATTTAACAGGCGACACAGATGGGGATTGGCGGAGGGCGTGGGTCGTTATCGGTTACAACGAAGCGTGTGGCGATCCCCTATTCATCGACACGACCGAGGAGAACTTCCCTGTATATACCGCAATGATTGGACAAGGTCGGTGGGACCGCAAGCCCGTTGCGGTTTCGCTGGAAACATTTGGGCGATTTCTTTCGATCATCGCTGCCGTTAGCCAAGGACGTGACTGCCCGGTTGCTCTTGAAGAACACCCCTTGTCATATTCAGAGAAGGGCCGTGTTCTGGCTTCCATTCGAGACAACAACGTCAACCTGAACATGGATTTCTGGGATGCATTTCTGAGTGGCTAGCGGATGGACAAGGAGCCGCCACAGTGACACCGGACAATCATGTGCGTGCTTCCGTCATGCTTGAATCAGAAAGACGGAGGTGTGGCAGACCACATTGCTTCCAGTTAAATCGTAGGGATCTAAAGGGAGCATAGACATCCCACGACCCAAACCTTGACACGTGCGCCTTGACGGAAAAAAAGCGATCTGGAAAAATGGCGTATTGCGCACTGACCCGTCTCCTGCACCAATGACCGTTTCCTTCTGAGCGGCACATGCTACGATGGGGCCAATGGGGACAGATCAGCTCCGTTCTCCGTCCAATGAAAAAACCAAGAGCCTTGGGAGAGGAGCCGTAGCGATATGGCAAGCCAAACGATAACTCTCGGAATGCAGTCCAGTGGCGAAGATAGAATCACTGAGTCGCACGTGATCGCCCTCCGAAAGCTCCTAGCTGCACACTGCAACGGTCCCTTTCAGTGAGGAGGTCGTAGAGTTCGCTCCAATCCTCCGGGTTGGGGGTGCAATGCAAGAGTTCGACTTCGCTGGCTGCGAGCGAGTCCGCCGAAATCGCAAAGCTGGATACATCACCTTGGACATTGCCTTTCCGTCTAGAGAATGGAAAGGCCAAAGTAACCTGCATATTAGAAAGTTTCTGCTTCAGATTGTTGAGATGGGTCTGCGCTGCTGCCTTGATCGTTTACGAAAGGAGAAGGTGCCAGTGCAGGAGGAAAAGCTGCTTGCCGATTTTTCCCATGTTAAGGACCTTTTTCTTAGTCAGCTTCACGACAAGGCTACAGCGGGACCTGAGCTAGCCCAGCTCGATCCGCGGATCGATGTGGCTAAAGTCGATAACCCTCGGAGCGATGCTTGACGTGGAGGACTTACATAGGCCGGAATAATCCCATAGGCCAACATTTGTGGAAACCCTCGAGAAAAACTGGCGACTTTACCAAGAAGGTCGACTTCCAGCGGAAGACCTCGCCAACTTGGTACGCGATATAGGAGAAAGCCCTCTGCTAAACAGGCAGGACATCCGAGACACCCTTGTGGAGCTCATGAGCAACTGCGACGAACTCGTCCGCCAGAACGCACTAGGCGCGCTTGCTTACCACGGTTTGGCTGTCGACTGGGAAGCGGATTTCGGTCGACAGCTGCTGAGCGCAATGGATATCATGTTGCGTTTTGATGAGAGCAGGGATTGCCGCAGGCAGGCTGCGGCAGCATTCGGAAGTCTCTTCAAAGGCAAGAAACACCGAGGAGTAATGGCGGCGTTGGGTCGCGTTAGCGTGAACCGGGACGAGGGTGATGATGTGCGCTCCTTTGCGTATACGGGTCTTCTCAGTGTCAGCGGCGTCCCATTGCACGCCCAACCCAACCCGGTTGGGCTCAAGTTGAGCGTCCGAGAAACGAGTCACATAGACCGGCTGCTGGCGGAGATCGAAGGGAAATGACCGAATGCGACCAGGTGCAAACAGACAACGCGAGGAGGCGGACCTGCCTCACACCAAACGCCCCGGTGCTATAGTGAAAAGAGGCGTCCCACATGGCCAAGTCTCGGGTTCCCTATCTTTGCGAGGTCATCAAGAGATTGACCGAACTTTACTAATGAATATGCCTAAGGCAATAGAGATCAAGTTCCTGAGTCCGCTAGTTGATGTCGATCCAGAGAACGACAACGTTGATGTTCACGTGCGTCTCGACGATGGCAGGGTGTTCAGTTTCGTTTTCGCAACTCCGAACAACATCTTTTGGTGCATGGCGAATGAAGGCATCGACTATTACTTCGGAACGCCTCCGATATTCGTGCGCCTGCTCAACGAAGAATGCGTTAGAAAAGCGGTCGTCGCTCTTCTGGCAGAGGATGACGGTCGTTGGCTCGGTGTCTACGGAGTCCTGCAAATCAAATAAAAGCGACAACAAGCTTTCGGGATCCGCTTGTGTTTATCGTCAGGCGAGCGGATTCTATCGCGCTATAATCCGCGTCATGACTCGCCGTGATCTTCTCTCGCTCGCCGGATTCAGCCTTGTCTCTCCCCCGTCTTTCGCGCAACAGCCGGGCGACGCCACGGCGGCGCCCGACTCCGTCGTCTTCAACGCGCGCGTGATCACTGTGGACGCGCGGCAGCCGCGCGCCGAAGCGTTCGCGATCCGGAACGGACGCTTCAGCGCCGTGGGATCGAATTCCGACGTCCGCAATCTCGCCCGCCGAAGCACGCCTGCCTGGGACGCGCAGGGAGCGACGATCGTCCCCGGCTTCATCGACACGCACAACCACGCGGGAGGCGCGACTCTGCTCTACGAAGTCCTGGTCGGCAACCCCTTCGAGGTCGAATTCGTCACCATCGAGAGCATCATCGCGAAGTTGCGCGCCCGGGCTGCGCAGACGCCCGCGGGAAACTGGGTCGAAGGATATTTCTTCGACGACACGAAGGTGAAGGACGGACGGCTGCTCAACATCCACGACCTCGATCAGGTTTCGAAGGATCATCCCGTCGCCGTACGTCATCGAGGCGGGCACACGTCCTTCTACAACTCCAAGGCTTTCGAGATGGCCGACGTGAATCGCCAGACGCCGAACCCGCCGGGCGGCACCTTCGACCGCGATTCCTCCGGCGCGCTCAACGGACGCGTCACCGACACCGCCAATGGCGCCCTGCGTCGAGCCGGAAGGCGGTCGGCCGTCAATGCTCTCGATCGCGAGGTCGCCGGACTGGCGCACATCTCCAAGATGTTCGCGCGCTCCGGCGTAACCAGCGTGCATCACGAAGGCGGCAGTTTGCCGGCCATGCAGAGGGTTCGCGCCAGCGGCGAACTGAAACATCGCATCAGCTATGAATCGGCGGGCAAGGAACTCGACGCGATGATCGCGGCCGGTCTCGAGTCCGGATTCGGCGACGAATGGATCCGTCTCGGCGCCACCAGCGAGCACACGGTGGACGGATCGTTCTCCGAGCGCACCATGGCGCTGAGCGTCCCTTATCCCGGAACGAACTACAAAGGCAACGTCACCACGACACAGGGCGACCTCGATGCCTGGATCGAGAAAGTCCATCGCGCCGGGATCCAGGTAAATTGTCACGCCAACGGCGACGTGGCCATTGACATGTACCTGACGGCGATCGAGCGGGCGCAGAAAGCGTTTCCCCGCGCCGACGCCCGTCCGAAGATCACGCACTGCACGCTGATCAACGACGATCTGGTTCGCCGCATGAGGACGCTCGACGCGGTTCCGGCTCTCTTTACTACCTACGCGTATTACAACTCCGACAAATTCACCTTCTATGGCGAAGACCTGATGAAACGCTCAATGGCGTTCCGCACTCTTCTCGATGCGGGCATCCACGCCGCGGCGGGTTCCGATTTTTCACCCGGACCGTTCGATCCGCGCATGGCGATTCAGGGCATGGTCACGCGCACCGGCTGGGACGGCAAGACCTGGGGCGCAAATCAGAAGATTACGCTCGACGAAGCCATCCGCGTCAACACCATCAACGGCGCCTACAACTCGCACGAGGAGAACGTCAAGGGCTCGATCACGGCCGGCAAGCTGGCCGACTACGTGGTCCTGGCGGACGACCTGCGCTCCATCCCGGCGGACAGAATCAAGGATGTGAAGATCGTCCGCACCGTCGTCGGCGGGGCCGTCGTTTACGAAGGGTAGAAAGCCAGTTTCGGGGTGATGCTATAGTGAAAAGAGGCTTCCCCCATGGCCAAGTCTCGGGTTCCCTATCTTCGCGTCCTGCTGCTTACGGCCATCACCATCACCGCACTTGGGACCGGCGGGGCTTACCTGGCGCGGTCGCGCCGCGCGGCGCAGAACCGGCAGGCGCCTCCCGTGCGCATCCCCTCCGACGTCAACCAGTCGGCGCAGGGCTTCTCCATGTCGAAGACCGACGGCAAGCGCACGCTCTTCAAAGTCACCGCGCGCAAGGCCGTCGACTTCCGCGAGACCGGCAAGAGCGAACTCGAGGACGTGGAGATCGAAATCTTCGGGGCCACCGGCGATCGCAGCGACCACATCCGCAGCAAACATTGCCTCTACGACTCGAAGGCCAACCGCATCTTCAGCGAGGGCGAAGTCGAGATCGAGCTCGCCAGCCTCCCCGGACAGGCGCCCCTTCCCGCCCCGCTCCGCCGCGGCTCGCCCATGTGGGTGAAGACTTCGGGCCTGCTCTTCGACCAGGAAACGCAGGTCGCCACCACCGACAAGGAACTCTCTTTCCGCTTCGACCAAGGCAAGGGACAGTCGCACGGCGCTGTCTATGACTCGCGCGCGCAGTCGCTCGTGCTGAAACAGGGCGTGCAGCTCTCCATCGAGAAGCGCGATCCGCCGGTCGAGATGCGCGCCGCCGAGATGCGCTACCTGCAGAAGGAAAACCAACTCCGCATGACGCATCCCGAGCTGCGTCGCGAAGGACAGAGCGTCACCGCCGATGAGGGCGTGGTTTTTTTGGACGACCATCGCAACGCCAAGAGCGCTACGCTCACCGGGCACATCCAGGGCACGGACACCAGCAACGGGCGCGACAGCCAGTTCGCCGCCGACCGCCTCGAGCTCACGCTCGACGACCGCCAGCAGGTGACCTTCGCCACGGCCACCGGCAACGTGAGCGGCGCGAACCGGTCGCGCGGCGGGCGATCCGAAGGTCACGCGGCGCGCCTCGAAATGGATTTTACCGGACCCGAAGGGTCGCTGCGAACGGCCGAGTGGAAGGGCCAAGTGCGCATGATCTTCCATCCCGATCCGGCACAGCCGAAAGGCCAGACCAAGACCGTGACCAGCGAGCAGGTCGAGATGGTGATGCAGCCCGGCGGACGCGAGCTGGCCACGGCGCGCACGCTTGCGCCGGGACGTTTGGAAATATCAGGTGGAGGCGAGCCGCGCCGCGTCCTCACAGCAAACAATTTCCGCATGGAGTTTGGCGCGAAGGACCAGGTGAAGCAATTGCGCGCGCAAGGACAAGTGCGGAGCGAGAGCGAAGTGGAACAGCGGGCAGGTTCGAAACCCGCCCCGCCGCGCATCACCACGAGCGATCAGCTCGTCGCCGACTTCACCGCGGATACGCAGCAGATCGAAACGGTGGAGCAGTCGGGACACTTCACCTATCAGGAAGGCGATCGCCAGGGCAAAGGAGACCGCGCCACTTACCAGGCCTCGACAACCACGACGGTGCTCGTCGGCGGCAAGGACGATCCGCAGTTCTGGGATCCCACCGGCCGCGTGATCGCCAAGCGCATCACGATCAACGACAAGACCGGCGAGGCGCTCGCCGAGCAGGACGTGCGGGCCACTCAAATCCCGTCGGACAACGACAAGTCCTCGGCGCTGCTCGCCGGCACGGGACAGAACAAGAAGGACCCGCTGCACGCCACCACCGACCGCCTGCGATGGGATCGCAAGGCCGGCATCTCACATTACGAAGGCGGGCCGGGCGGACGCGCGCGCCTCTGGCAGGGCCAGGATTTTCTCGAAGCCCGCACCGTGGACATGGATCGTCCGAACCGCAAGGTCACCGCATCGGGCGACGTCTACTCGTTCCTGGTGCAGGAAGGCAAGGAGCCCATGCGCATCACTGCCGAGAATCTGGTCTACACAGACGGCGACCGGCGCGCTCACTACGAGCGGCAGGTGGTGATGAAGTCGCAGGACATGGTCGCGACCTCGGCCGCGCTTGACGCCTACTTATCGCCGCCTGAAGCAAGCGCTCAGCAAGCGAATAGCCAATCGCGACTCGAGCGCGCCGTCGCCACCGGAAACGTCCACATGAACCAACCTGCGCGCCCGGCCCAACCCGGTCACAAGGCCGTTCCGGCGCGGCGCGGAGAGGCCGAACGGGGCGAGTATTCCGCTCAAGAAGATAAGGTTATCCTCAGCGGCGGGCAGCCCAAAATCTACGACGACGTGCGCGGAACCACGTCGGGCCGCGAATTGACTTACTTTATCGCGGATGATAGGATTCTGGTGGTAGGTGATGAAAACTTGCGTACCCTCAGTGAGCACCGCGTGACGAAGAAACCTCGATAGCCGGGAGGCCTGCCACGCTTCGGACCGAAGACCTCAAGAAATGCTTCCGTGGACGCTGTGTAGTAGATAATGTTTGCCTTAAAGTAGCCCGCGGGGAAGTCGTTGGTTTGCTTGGTCCTAACGGCGCGGGTAAGACCACAACCTTTCATCTATTGGTAGGGCTCATCGCCCCCGATAGCGGGCGCGTCCTGCTCGATGACGAGGACATCACCCTGATGCCCATGTACCAGCGGGCCCGCATCGGGGTCAGCTACCTGCCCCAGGAGCCGTCCATATTCCGTCGCCTGACTGTGGAAGAGAACTTGCTCGCGATCCTCGAGACGCTCCCCACGCCCTTCGGCGAGCGGAGGCGGCGCCTCGAAGAATTGCTCGAGCAGTTTGGACTCGAAGCCGTGCGGCGCAGCCAGGGCTACATGCTCTCGGGTGGCGAACGGCGCCGGGTGGAGATCGCCCGGTCGCTGGTGATTTCGCCGAGCTTCATTCTGCTCGACGAGCCCTTCTCGGGAATCGATCCCCTGGCCGTGCTCGACATCCAGCGGATTATCAGCGACTTGAAGCGGGCCGGCATCGGCATCCTGGTCACCGATCACAATGTCCGCGAGACCTTGATGGTGACCGACCGCGCCTACATCATTAATAACGGAACGATCTTCCGCACCGGCACCCCTGACGATTTGGGGAACGACGCGGAAGTCCGGCGCGTTTATCTAGGGGAGAGCTTCTCCCTGCCCAGCTCGAAGATGGAGCTGGAGACCAGACGAATTCAATGAACCAGCAGCGCCTCAGCCTCAATCTTCGCGTCACGCAGAAGCAGATTCTGACGCCGGGGCTCGTCCAGATGGTGAGCGTGCTGGCGCTGAACCGCCTCGAGCTGAAGGACAT
>CAZRND010000006.1:0-30478 GCA_964601345.1 uncultured Acidobacteriota bacterium
CGACCCCCGCTGTTGCAAGCGTTCGGCATTCTCGCGTTCGCGGAACGCTCCGACCTGCACGCCAAAAACGCTGGCCGCCGATTCCGCCATCCCGAGGATGCTCAGGCGCACCATGGCTAGTCCCGGCCCGATCATCTCGATGGCCTTCGCCGCGGCATAGGATAGATCAATGACGCGCCCCTCGATGAAGGGTCCGCGATCGTTGATGCGCACTTCCACGTGCTTGCCGTTGTCTTCGTTCGTGACACCGACGAGCGTGCCCATCGCCAGCGTGCGATGCGCGGCGGTCATCGCGTTCATGTCGTAGACTTCGCCGTTCGCCGTGGGACGCCCGTGATACGGATGTCCGTACCAACTGGCGTATCCGGTCTCATCGCCGGCGGGAGTAGGAGTTGGAGTTTGCGTGGTCGTCGTCTTGGGAGTGGTCGTCGGTACTCGCGACGGCGCGGGAACTGGCGGTGGCGGCAGATGCGCGGTCTTCGGCTTGTGGCCGCAAGCGGCCGTCAATATCAGCAACAGCATCAAGGGAAGACACCGCTTCACACTTCTATTATCCCCCCGAAAGCGGCCCGTGCCACTTGGCGGGGTACTATAATGGAACGCGGAGGGCCATGCCTCTCTCTCCGCGTCTGAAGTGGAAAATCCGGAAGTACAAAAACTCTCTGGAAGAATTCAAGGGCCGCGTTCTCGAAGCCTTCCAGGGAGCGGTCGCGAAACAGAAGGTGTGCCCGGCGTGCCGCGCGCTCGTGAGCGGGCGGGAGAGGGAATGTCCTTTTTGCAACGAGTCGCTCTCCACGATCGACCGTGTCGCCATGCGCCGCCTGGCCACTGGATTTCTTCCCGAGATCAACTACACGATCATCCTGCTCGCGGCAAACTTCTTTTTCTTCGCTCTGTCGCTGATCGCCGCTGCCAAGATGGAGCAGAGCTGGCAGGGACTGATCCGCGGATTTCCCGGCTATGTGCTCGTGAACCTGGGCGCGAACTACACGCCGGCCGTCGCGCGCGGCCAATACTGGCGCCTGGTGAGCTATGCCTTTTTGCACGGCAATCTGATGCATCTGCTTTTCAACACGATGGTGCTGCTGGACGTCGCTCCTTCGGTGGAAGAGATGTACGGGACTTCGCGTTTCCTTACTCTCTATTTGTTTACGTCTCTCACCGCCAGTCTGGCCAGCCTCTGGTATCACCCCATTGCGCTGAGCGTCGGGGCTTCGGGCGCGCTCTTTGGATTGATCGGGGTGATGATCACCTACGGCTACCACCACCGGACGGCGCTGGGGGAACAGGTCCGCTCGATGTATTTGCGCTGGGCGATCTACGCGATGGTTTTTGGAATGATGATGCCCGGCACGGATAACGCCGCCCACTTCGGCGGCCTGGCCGGCGGTGTTCTCTTCGGATACTTCGTCAGCGACATGCCGTCCGTGACGCGCGAATCCATCTTCTTCTGGCGGATCATGAATTACGCCTGTTGGCTGACGCTGACGGCCTGCCTGATCCTAGTGGCGCTCAACTATTCCCGCACCTGAGGAAGTGATAGACTAGTGTCACTGGCGCTATCGTCTAACGGTTAGGACGGGGCCCTCTCAAGGCCCAAATACGGGTTCGATTCCCGTTAGCGCTACCAACCCCGCCGGAACTGAAACCACAGATGCACACAGATGAACACAGATAAGACTGGAACGGGAACCGCCGATGCTCGCCGATTCACGCCGATAACGGACAGGGAGTATGCCAGGAAGCTTCCTCGATATCGCTCTTCAATCCCCAAGGACTCGAAAGAGTGCGTTACCGAAAGACATCCGGACGGAAGGCCGAAGACTGCTGAGTACAAGGTCGGTAGCGAGGTTGTGGGCCGGAGACAATTCCACGAGGAAGGATGGCTCGCCTTCGAAGTACCTTTTCGGGATGGCGTCAGACACGGAACGGTCTATCGTTGGGATGAGCCTGGAATCCTCGGCTCGGAAGAGCCCTGGCGGGATGGTGTTGCTCGCGGAATTACACGGCAATGGGGGCGTGACGGCTCCTTGCTCGGAAGCTACGAGATGGGCAAGGGTATCGACCTTTGGTGGAACGAGGGAAACGGACGCGTCTGGCTCAGCGAAGCACGCCACTACGGCAAGGGATTTCAAGGATACGAATGGTTTATCAATTCCGACCAGAAAACTGTTTCGATTGAACGGAATTGGCAGGAAGACAAGCAGCACGGCATCGAGCGCGAGTGGGCCGGTCGCAGGATGTGCCGAGGGTTTCCCCGCTTTTGGATTCTGGATCGGCGCGTAACCAAGAGGCAGTACCTAGCCGCTTGCCGGCACGATGCGTCGCTCCCGCGTTATCAGGCGAAAGACAATCGCCCAGAGAGAACTTTTCCTCCCGCAATCCAAAAGCATCTCATTATCGGCGGGCATCGGCGTTGATCGGCGGTTGCTTTTGAAGGACTGACGGTTCCTACGCCTCGGCCTGGTCAATCATCACGAGCAGATAGTGATCCTCCCTGCGGATAGTTCGAACGGCCTCATTCCAGGCAGCGAATTCATCCGGCTGATTCTTGCGATCCTTCGCACGTACCTGACGAATGATCTTTGCGATCTTGGCCTCATAGGCCGCCGGATCGTACTCTCGGTCAAATTCCTCAGCCACGGCCGCGATGTCAGGCAGCGTCCAGGCTGATTCAGAGAAGTGGAGCATCTTTCTCTCGATTTCGGTCAGCGGGCTTCCACTGGCTTCGGCCTCTCTCGCGATCCTGTCCACGAGAAATTCCTTGGCGTCACGAGCAGAGGCGAATGTAGACACTTGGCTCCTATTTGGCCGGCGCCAGAACCTGGACCCCGCATTTGGCCGCCGCGGCCATCAACCTGCCAATGAAGGCCTCCGACATCGGCGGCGGGGCATCCGGATATTCGGACGCCGGGTAGAACGCTTCTGCAAAGAACTTCTCCACGCCTCCGGGCACAGCGATCACCAGCGCCTTTACTTCCACGTTCCCATTGTTCCGGAAGCAGTGCGCAATCCCTCTGGGGAGGCAAGCAACATCTCCGGCCGACGCCGTCACCGTCTTCTCGCCGATTTGAATGGTAAGCGTCCCTTCCTGTATGTAGAACGTCTCCTCCTCGCGGGAGTGAATGTGCGGCGGATTACCGCCGCCCGGCGCGACCGAGACCTCCGCGATGAAGAAAGCGCCGCCGGTTTGCTCACCGGTGATGAGAAACCGAACCTCATCCATAGGGCTGCGGTACACGGGACCGGTTCCTGCTCGCGTGATCACTTCTTGTTTCATGATTGCTCCTTACATACTGGAACCACAGATGGACACAGATGAACACAGATAAGACAAACCGGAAACCGCCGCCCGGCACTCTTATTCTTATCCGTGTTTATCTGTGTGCATCTGTGGTTGCTCTTAGTGTTATTTCAAATGCTGGTTCATCCAGTCGATGCCCGCGTTCATGTGGGCGATGCGATGGCTGGGGCGGCCGCCGCGCGTCAGGCCGTGGCTCTCCTGCGGGAAGCGGATCATCTTGACCTCGCGCTTCAGCTCCTTGAGCGCGGTGTACAGCTCTTCGCCCTGGCTGATCGGTACGCGGTAGTCCTCTTCGCTGTGGATGATGAGCAGCGGCGTGGTGATGTTCTTCACATAGCTGATCGAAGAGCGCGCGCGATAATCCTCGGGATCGTTCCACGGGAAATCGCGGAACCAGCGCTTGGCGAACGTGTAGTTGAAATCCGCGGTGATGACGAAGCTGGCCCAGTCGTAGACGCCGCGCTGCGAGACGGCCGCGCCGAAGCGGCCGGTGTGCCCGATGGTCCAACTGGTGAGCACGCCGCCGCCCGATCCGCCCATCACGCCCATGCGCTTCGGATCGACGTAGCCGCGCGCGACAACGTCGTCGACGCCGGCCATCAGGTCTTTGTAGTCGTCGCCGGGATAGCGATACTGAATCACGTTGGCGAATTCCTGGCCGTAGCTCGTCGATCCGCGCGGATTGGTGAAGAGCACCACGTATCCGCTCGCGGCGAGCACCTGGAATTCGTGAAAGAACGTGTTGCCGTATGCGCCGTGCGGCCCGCCGTGGATGTAGAGCAGCAGCGGATACTTCTTGCCTTCCTGAAATCCCACCGGCTTCATCACCCAACCTTCAATCTGGCGGCCGTCGAAGGATTTGTACCAGAACGATTCAAGCTTGCTCAGCGCGCGGCCCTTCAGATTGTCGGCGTTCACTTCCGTCAGACGCCGCGGATCGGGTTGCGCGAGCGAGAACGTGTAAAGGTCGAGCGGGCTGGTAGGACGCGAGATGAGCGCGGCCACTTGGCCATTTGAGGAAATCGTAAACGCAGCAACGTCCTGATCGCCTTTGGTGATCGCTTCGACTGCGCCGCCCGCGGCCGCGATGCCGTAGAGGTTCGCGTTGCCGCGATCCGCGGACGTGAAGACAATGCGCCGGGCATCTGGAGACCACTGGATGCGCTCGCCGCCCCCGCCTCCGGCGGGCGCGGCGACGTCCGTGCCGACGCCGTCGCCGACGCTGCGGTCGAAATCCGCCGGCGTGATCTCGCGCTTGCCCGAACCATCCGCATTCATGACGTAGAGCCGCGTGATCGAGTAGCTGGCCATTTTCTCGTCGTTGCCGAGATAGGCGATGCGCTTGCCGTCGGGCGACCATGAGGGCGACGTGTCCGGTCCGCGTCGGTCGGTGAGAGCCTTCGGCTCGCCGCCTGCCGCCGGAACCACATAGATCTCGGAATCGCCGAGCGCGTAATCGGCGTCGGGCTTGCGGATCGCGGCAAAGGCGATAGTGCACCCATCGGGGGACCACGCCGGCGCGCCGTCGTCAAAGTCGCCGTCGGTGAGTTGACGCGCTTCCTTATCTTCCTCCACCGACGTGATGAAGATGTGCGTGAAGCCCTCGCGCCGGTATCCGCCGCCGTCCACGCGATAACTCAGGCGATCGACGACGCGTTCTTTCGGCGCGCGCTCCTTGCCGTCCTTCTTGTCGGCTGAAGCATCGTCTTTCGGTCCCACGCGCGACGTGAAAGCGAGCGAGTGCCCGTCCGGCGACCACTCGATGCTGCCAGCGCCGTTTCCGTGATGCGTCACCTGGCGCGCCTCGCCGCCGTCGAATGGGAGCACGTAAATCTGAGCGCTCGATCCGCCTCGAGTCGACAGGAATGCCAGCTTCGTTCCATCGGGCGACCAGCGCGGCGAGAAGTCGCGCGCGCCGCCGGTGGTGATCTGGCGCAGTTTACTGCCCGGGCCGCCCGAAACTTCGGCGAGCCAGATCGCGGATTTGTAGTTGTCCTTGTCTTCATCCACGGTGAAGTGGACGTAGGCGATCTTGCTGCCGTCGGGCGAAATCTGCGCGTCGCCGATGAAGCGCCACTTCCAGAGGCTGTCGGAAGCGAGGCCCGTCTGGGCCTGGGCCTGAATCGCCAGGACAATGAGGCATAAAAAGAGTTTTTTCATAATGTCATGATCGCATCGGCAGGGACCGCCGCCGCTGGCCCGTCGCGCTGAAGATGGCGTTGCCCACCGCCGGAGCGAGCGTCACGATCGGCGTTTCGCCGGCGCCGGCCGAGGGCAGGTCCTTGCGGTCGAGCAGCACGGTCTGCAGCACGGGCGTATCGCTGAAGCGCGGAACCTGGTAGCGCGAGAAGCGCGGGTTCAGAATCTTGCCTTCGTCGAACTCGATGGCTTCGAGCAGCGCGCCGCCGATGCCCTGGACGATCGCGCCTTCCACCTGGTTCTTCAGCCCCTCGGGATTGACGATGGCGCCGCACTCGAAGGACGTCACCACGCGCTTGACTTGAACCCGGCCAGTCGCGGGATCGACGGCCACTTCGGCGCACGACGCCACGTAGCTGCCTTTTTCAAATCCGCAGGCCAGGCCGTATCCGCCGTCTTTCGGCGGCTTGTTCTTGCCCCACTCGAAGGTCTTGGCGGCCGCTTCGAGCACGCCGCGCAGCCGGTCGTCCTTGATGTTCTTCAAGCGAAACTCGAGCGGGTCCATTTTAACGAGCGCGGCCATCTCGTCCATGTGCGTCTCGCGCGCGAAGTGGTTCGCGGTGGCGGCGAGCCCTCTATATGACCCTTGGCGAAGCGGCGACTGCGAGGGATGAAACTCGATCTTGCGATTCGGGAAATCGTACTTCGGCTGGATGGCCGACGATCCCGAATTGTAGTTGTGAAATTCCCACGCCGTGACGACGCCGTCTTTGCGGACGCCGGCGCGGATTTCGATGACGCCGGCGGGACGGAAGTAACCCCAAGTAAATTCCTCCTCGCGCGTCCAGACGATTTTCACGGGCTTGCCCGCGGCTCGCGCCAGGCGCGCCGCTTCGATGGCGCACTCGCCGGTGTGCTTGCCGCCGTATCCCGAACCCATGTCGGGCGCGATCACGCGGACTTTGTCTTCGCCGACCGAGAAGGCGCGCGCCAGCGCGCTCTTCACGCCGAAGGGCTGCTGCGTGCCGGTCCAAACGGTGAGCTTGCCTTCCTTCCATTCCGCGACGGCCGCGCGCGGCTCGAGCGGCGTGTGGGCGATGAACGCCACGGTGTAAGTGTGCTCGAGTTTGTGATCGGCCGCGGCGAGGCCCTCGTCCATGGAGCCGGCGTTGTTCGCCTGCGGTCGTCCCTCACTCGGCTTCTTGAGATGCGTGAACAGATCGCGCCCCGAAACCTGCGGCGTGGTCTTCCACTCGGCGCGAATTGTCCCGAGCGCTTTCGACGCGGCGAGATCGTTCGCCGCGGCGACGCCGACAAAGTCGCCGTCGTGCACCACGGTGACGCCGGAGATCGACTCGGCGGCCTTGGTGTCGGCCGCGACGAGCTGCGCGCCGAACGCCACCGGACGCAGAACCTTGCCGTGGAGCATGCCGGGCAGCTTGATGTCGGAGGCGTACTTGTGTTTTCCGGTGACGAAGGCGCGTCCGCCGATTTTGTTCATCGGCTTGCCGGCGACTCTCCATTTGTCGGCGGGCGTGGTCGGCGCGGAGGTGGACGCAACGGTCTTGACGAGCTTCTGGCCCTGGGCAAGTTTGCCGAACTCGAGCGGCGTCTTACTGCCCGGATAGCTGATCTTGCCGTCGGCCAGCTTGAGCGAAGCGCGATCGACCTTGGCCGTTTCCGCGGCGAGATCGAGCAGCATCTCTCGCGCCGTCGCGGCCACGCGTCGGAGCTGCGGTGCGTGGGTTGGCGTAGTCATGCTTCCGTGCGTTCCCTGGTCGTAGGGCGTCAGGTCGGTGTCGGCCATGACCATCTTGATCTGCGTGACGGGCACGGTCAGCTCTTCGGCGACGACTTGCGCCAGCGCCGTGCGGGCGTTTTGGCCGATCTCCACTTTGCCGCTGAAGACGCTGACCTCGCCGTTTTCGGCGATGTGCAGCCACGCGCCGATTTCCTGCGGCAGGGCGTTGCCGCCGCGTCCTTGCGCTTCCATCGATTCCGCATTGCGCAGCGCGTAGAGGACGACGATGCCGCCGCCGAGGATTTTGAAGAAGTCGCGCCGCGCCGGCTGGAAATGGTAGACGGGCGATTCGTACTGTTCGTAGCGTTCGGGTTCGAAGTTCATCGCGCGCCTCCCGTCCGCTGTCCGGCTTTTGCAGAGGCGGCCCGGAACGCCGCGAGGATGCGCGGGTACGTGCAACACCGGCAGATGTTGCCTTCCATGGCGTGGAGAACATCCTGATCGGTCGGATTCGGTTTCTTGCGGAGGAGCGCCACCCCGGTCATGATCATGCCCGACGTGCAGTAGCCGCATTGCATCGCGTCGGCGTCGAGGAAGGCTTCCTGCAGCGGATGCAGGCGTCCGTTGGTCTCGATGCCCTCGATGGTGGTGATGCCCATCGCCGCGGCCACGCCCACCGGCGTGATGCAGGAGCGCGTGGGCACGCCGTCGAGGAGCACGGTGCAGGCCCCGCACTGTCCTTCGCCGCATCCGTACTTGCTTCCGGTGAGATCGAGATCGTCGCGGAGTACGCTGAGCAGGCTGCGTTCGGGGTCGGCATCCACCGGCAGCCTCTTGCCGTTTACACGGAGTTCGGTGACGTTTGCCATAGGAATAAGAAAATGATGCGCCCGGCGTGCGCCGGGGTCAAGGGCTTTTACTTCACGGTGCACTTCACGCCTCCGTGAAGCGCGGAGTTGTTCAAAAGCGGGCGGTTAGGCCTCCACTTCACGGACTTTGCGGTAGTGCCCGGGCCGTTCCTTATGGAGCAGGCCGACGCGGACGAGCTTCTGCAGGAAGAGACTGGTTGCCGAATCCTGCCGGCCGTAGATCATGCGGGCTTCTTTGAAGGAGAAAGACGCAGGCAGCCGCTCGAACACGGCTTCGTAATCGGCGTTTTGGAGCAGGGCGGGTCCGGCGGTTACGCGCTCGTAGCCGAGGGGCTCGCCATCGCCATCGTGCCAGCGGCGGAGCAGGTAGGGCCCGATCTCGCCGCGAGTCCGGTAATGTCCGTGCAGGATGACATCGGCCTCGGTGTCCTTCGCCGGGACGAGCGCCAGCCGCACGTCGGTCTGGTTCACGAGCGCGCGCGCCCCGGAGGTTCGCAACAGCCAGTCGAAGATGTTGCGTCCATCGCGCGCGCCGTCCTTGCGCAGATGGTGAATCAGCAGGACCGCGGTCTCGGAGCGTGTCGCGATCTCGCGCAGGATCTTGATCCGGCGGACGGCTGCGGCGTTGTCCGACTCCATCTCCGGACAGAAGGAGCGCAGCGAGTCGAGGATCACCAGATCGGGCGCGAGTTGCCGGATGACGGGATCGATCCCGCCGCGGTCGGGCTCGTGGCGAACCGGCCAGAACAGAAAGTTGGGCGACGGGTATTCGGCGAGTCCCAGGTGGCGGCGCTGCTGCTCGAGGATGCGGCGCGAATCCCAGGGAGCGTTCTCGTAGTCGACAAGGAGGACCTTCGAGGGTCGCGTGGCGAATCCGAGGAAAGGTTGACCGGAGGCGGCGGCGAGCGCCAACTGGTAAGCGAGCGGCGACTTGCCGAGTCCCGAATCGCCGACCAGGATGTTGACCGAGCGGCGGGGCAGAAGTCCTTCGACGATGTGCTGCGCGGCGGGCAACCGGCTCGCATACCGCTCAAATTCCCCGCCAATATACATGCCGAATTGTTCTTTGAGTTTGAGGAAGAGCGCTTCGCTGGGGTTTGGAATGGAGGCAGGTTCAATCGCAGGTGCAGTAGCCATTTAGGCAGTATATTCGTATTTTATTCGCCATGTCAAGAACTATTTTCGTAAAATATTCGCTACCAAGCGGATCGTCAATGAGCCATGGTACATCCTCAATAACCGCGCGGCTAAGCGGCGTTCTTGACCATAATGCTGATCCGTTTGTTGAGTGCAGCGAAAGCCGCCTCGATCTGTTCAAGTCGCGACGCATGATTCAGGTCCAAGAGACGATCCACGCGGGAGCGCTGCCAGCATAGCCTCCGGGCTAATTCGGCCTTACGAATTCCAGCCCTGCGCATGGCGACATACAGGGCGACTTTCGCCTCACTGAGGGCCGGAAGGCCAACCCATCTTACCCGCCGGTCCCGCAGGCTGCTCGGCGCGGGAATGTCCTCCCGTCTGGCGATGTAAAAGGATAGGGCCGCTTCCAACGCTTCCGAAGCCCGACGCAATGCGTCAGCCTCATCGTTTCCAAAGGTGATGGCCTCGGGCACGTCAGGGAACGTAACAAGCCAGGTCCCGTTCGTGTCCTTCTTCAGCTTCGCCGGATACAGGTGCATGGTCAATGTCCTCACTTGAGCCCGAGTTGTTTCTTCACCGCCTGTATCAGTCCCTTGCCCAACTGTTTGCCGCCGCCATGCATGGGCAGGACGGAACAACGGTCTCCCAGAAACACTCTCAGATGCCCCGACTGTGTAGACTGAAACCGGCAGCCTCGGGACGCCAGCCATCGCTTGAACTGCCGGCTAGTCATATCCCATTGTACACAGATCTGTATACGGCTGCATCGCCGCGTTGGAGAGGCACGGCGGGGATTGCGTCGCCCAGTCGGAGACTTGCCGGGATGCTCCCCTAAAGGCCTCGGCGGCTCGAATGCCACAACGCCAAAATCTCAATTTGACTTGCTTGTAGGCGGTAGTACAGGAAATACCGAATGCGACTGAGGTAAATCCGGCGCACTCCTCTAACTCTGGCATTAGCCGCTCGTGTGCCCACAGCGGGTTGGTGCGAAATCAGAGTGAACCCGCGTTGCAGTTCTTCCCTGAAGGCGTCAGGTGCTTTGTCACGGTTGGCTACCCACCATCTCGCGGCCTCCTGAATCTGCTTGTCGGCAGAAGGAGTGACGTGAATCGGCAACATTACGGGTCTAAGGCAGCCGATTGAGCACGTCGTCTGCGCTGATCAGTTCGCCGCCGTCTGCAGCAGCAATGGACTCGAGCAGAGCCGCCTCTTCCACTTCGGTCAGCGTGAAAGTCGGTTCATCGGAGACTAGAACCGTGACCGCAGAGCCTTCTTCGAGCGATTCCCCTTCGACAATGACGTGCCCGTTGACAACCGTACCCTTGGTGATGCGCATATCTAGATTCTACTCCGTCTTGTTAGCCCGGTCTATCAACGAAGCTCACTCCATTCCGACAACCAGTCAATGCCGATAGTGTCATCGGAGTTGCCCTTGAAGATTCTCTTCCCGGGCAGGCGCCTGAGCTTCGAGGGTCGCTTTTCAAGCATGACCTTCAGCACGGTTCCTCTGCGGATCACTTCCAGCGGCTTCCCGGTTGCGATAATCCGGGCTAGAAGGCGATAGAGGCCGATCTTAGCTGCGATGCGGTAATGCGCATAGGGATATATCGCAAGTTTTGCCCGACCGACTCTGGATGATGCGCAGCATGCTAGGCTTAGGGGAAATGGATGTCACGTTCCGCATTCCCGACGACATCGCAAGGCGGCTTGTGGCCGACGGCGAAGACGTGTCGCGCCGCGCCTTGGAGGCGCTTGTGATCGAGGGTTACCGCGAGCATGCGCTCACGCTCTACCAAGTTTCTGAAATCCTGGGACTTTCCCGCGTCGAGACGGAAGATTTCCTGGGCCGGCACCAGATTCCTCTTGCGGTGATAAGCGAAGCCGACCTGGACCGGGAAGCTGCTTTGTTTGAGGCCGCCTCCGGTCGCAACCTGCGCTAACATCCTGTACGATATTGCTGGATGAGACCTGTGACTTGCTCGGTTTGCCTTTTGGCCCTGGCCCCGGCCATAGGGCTCTGCGGCAGTTCGCTGCAGCCGGGTCCTCAACTGCCCGACGTCTGCGAAGTGCTCGCGGACCCGAATCTGTACAACGGTAAGGAAGTGGCCGTTGTTGGTCGCATGGAACACAGCGTCAGTATCACTGATCATTATGAGTTTCTGTCGCAGGATCGATGCAGATATCGGCTGACCAAGAATCATCACAATTGGGCGGACAGCATCCAGATTTGGGTCGGTGAAGAAGAGGGCATGCCGAAGGCTCCGAGCGACATGCCTAAATTCGACCAGGCGATGCTGCGCGAGAAGCTAGCGTTCATCCGTCGGACCACGAAGCTGGGCTCTCACAAGGCGCCGGGATTCAAGACGCAAGGAAATACACTGGTATACGACAAGAATGTGATCGTCCCGAACGAGTGGGCCGTTGTCTATGGGCGACTCATAAGACTGCTGCTTCGCGACGAAGATTGCCTGACGAAAGGCTGTGTGGGAGATGTCCGATTCATGATTGTGGCCAAGCCATATGACGTTTACAGTCTCGCAGAGGATGGTCGGTTGTTGCCCGAGCCCAAGTGATCCGTCACACGATTCCGAACTTCAGCAGGCTTTCCGCCGTCGCGACGATGGCCTCCTCGCGCGGACGCGGCTTCCAGCCGAGCACGCGCTCGGCCTTCGCGCTCGTGGCATTGCGCCTTTTGCCCAGCATCGGAAGGGGCGTCCGTATTTTTAGATCGAAAATCGCCGAGAATCGCACCAGCCAGTTCGGCAGTTGCCGGGTTGGGACCTTTTTCGCGCGCCCAAGAATCCCGATCCGCCGGTAACAAGAACTGTGCTCATAGGGATTGCTGCAAAAGCGCCGCCACCATGTTAGGGTAACCGGACGCTATGTTAGAAGCGATTCTGGGGATTCTCTTCGAAGGGTTGGGCGAGGTGATCATCGAGATTTTCGGCCAACTCATCATGGCCGTCTTGATCGAATCGATCGCTCAGGCCTTCCGGCGCGACAAGAAAGTCGACTCGCGCGTCGCAGCATTTGGCCTACTGCTGCTCGGGGCGATTTGCGGCGGGCTGTCCTGCCTGATCTATCCGCACCGCCTGGTGCATGTCTCAAATCCGCGATTCCGCGGACTCAGTTTGGTCCTGGCCCCACTGGGCACCGGCACCTGCACGAGCTTCCTCGGGGCATGGTTGCGCTCTCGCGACGGCCGTCCCACGGCCATGGCGACGTTCTGGGGCGGCGCGACCTTTGCATTCGCGATGGCGCTGGTCCGCTGGCTTTGCGTTGGGCGGATTTAAGGATGACCGGAACCGGGCTCGTGCCGGCTGGCGAGGCGGGCGGCGAAGGTCAGGGCGGCGAATGAGGTCACCCAGAGGTAATACCCAATCCTGAGATCTCCACGATCGTCATTCAGGATGAACCAGTGCATGTTCAGGACCGTGGATGATAGCAAAATCCATTGGGCGATCCGAGCAAAGCGGTAGGGCCTGAAAGACAGTGCTGCCAGCGCGCCAAGGAACACGAAATTGGTCAGAGCGCTACTCGCATACAAACCGCGCGCCCACCACGCTTCCCCCTGTGCGGTCAGTGCCGTCGTGAAGGCCTCCCATCCAGGCAGTCCGCCTTTGTCGAGAGTGATCCCGCCTTTGATCACAGGAAGAAACCAGGAAGTGGCGTAAATGACGACGCTCAGGAAAAGGACCGTTCTGAATTGTCGATCCATTTAATCGTCGTTGTTATTGTCTTCGTAATAGACCAGGAGCGCGTTTCCGGCTTCGGCGCAGCCCTTCGTCGAGAACTGCAGGAACGTATAGTGCTCGAGGACCTGTCCCAGCGGATCGAAAGTTTCTTCCCACTCCATCCAACAGCGCGGCGAGATGCCGGCCTCGTCCAGGGCCGCGGCGTCGTAGTGGTCCGCCAAATCCTCCGGCTGGATGGCCTGCAACTCGCGGTCGAGCGCGGCGACGTCACCCGGGCTGATGACCCGCGCTCCCGGCACTCTCTCTGTTGCGGACGACACCTGTTTCCCCAACTCGCGCCAGAGTCCCGCGACCGATCCCGGGCGATGCCGCGCGAGCAGGAACGCGATGCCATCCCAATAGCGGTAGACGCCGCTGTAGACCTCCGATGATGCGATCGCTTGCGCGACGCTGCCGGAAGTCGCGGACAACCCCTCGGCGACAGCAGGTGCAATTTGCAGCAGGCGACAGATAACGGCCATGTTGACGCATTTTATCACCGCCGGAGCGAGTCGAAATAGGCGAACACCACGGCGGGCATCGGGTTGTGATCCTCGCTGGCGGCGACCTTGAACGACACGTTCGTGAAGCCGCGCGAGGCAGCCAGCGCCCGCGCGGTGTCGAACTGGCCGGTGAGCCCGTCGCGGTGGTCGTCGCGCTCGCCCACGAATCCGCGGATCGCGAGGCCGCCGCCGCGAGGCGCGCGCGCGAGCGTCGCGTCGTCGAGGCAACGGCGCGCAAAGTTGCCGCCGGTCGTCACCGCGCCGGCGATTGCATCGGGACGCGTGAATGCGGCCAGCCACACCAGATGCCCGCCCGCGGAGTGGCCGGCGATGTAATAGCGATCCTCACCGGCGTACGCGCGGCGCACTTCGGCGATCACGGCGTCGAGGCCGTCGGAATCGAATTTGCACCAGCCGGCGCGGTCCACTTCGTCCCAGACGCTCGAAGGGTAGTGATATTCGGGCGCCTGGCGCAGCGTGCTCTGACCGCCGTTGGTGAGGTTCACGGGCGTCACGATGATGTAAGGCCGTGCGCCGCGCGCCGCCGCGAACAACTCGGCATTTTGCTGAAAGTTTTTGAGCCCGCCCGTCACGGTCACCAGGATCGGCCACCGCCCGCTCGCCTTCCAGCCGCGCGGAAGCGAAACGTAATACTGCATCGGATGACGCGCCGCGGTGCGTAATACGGGCGGCCCGCCCGCGCTTTGTCCCGACGCTGGCAGCGCGTGTGCGGCGAGTCCAGCGAATATCGCAATGAGTAGGCACCGGCTCACGCCAAAAGTCCTTCGAGATACGCCTTGGCCTTGCGGACGTCCTCGAGTTGCCCCGGGCCGGACGTCTCGCGCTCGATCGTCATGGGGCCGGAGTAGTTCAGCTCCCGCAGGCGGCGGATGAGGCGCGGGAAATCCACTTTGCCCTCGCCGATCGGAACTTCGCGTCCGAGGCGGCGCGGATCGGTGGGGAAGAGCCCGTCCTTGGCGTGCAGCCCGCGCACGTACTTGCCGATGACGTCGAGCGCGTCGATCGGATGTCCCTTCCCGTAGAGGATCAGGTTCGCGGTGTCGAGGTTCACGAACTGGCTGTCGACACCCACGTCCTCGATGGTGCGCAGCAGCGTGACCGGCGATTCCTGTCCCGTCTCGTAGAGAAAAATCTGGCCGTTGCTCTTGAGATGCGTCGCCAGCTCGCGCAAGGCTTCGACGACTTCCTTGTACACCGGATCGTTCGGATCCTCGGAAATGAATCCGGCGTGGCCGTGAATCGCCGGGATGCCGAGCGACTTGGCGAAGTCGGAAGCACGCTTCTGATGATCGATCCGCGCGCGACGAGTGGCTCGCGGCACGAGTCCAATGGTCGCCGGCCCTTCGAGAAAGTCCCACACTTCGCGCCCCGGGCCGTGCGAGTTGAACGCGGTGATCTCGATGCCGGTGCGCGCCACGGCGTCCCGGATGCGCGCGCCCATATCGTCGCTGAGGTTTCCGGACGAGAGCTGGCAGGTGGGCAGACCCAAGTCGCGGACCTTGTTGAGCGCAGCCGCGGGGTCGTTACCCGCGCCGACGAAGAGTCCGAGACGAATGCCGCTCTTGGCGGGCGTCTGCAGCGGCAAGAGCGCCGTCGCGGACGCCTTGAGGAATTGCCTGCGGATCATGAATAAGAGTGTCGCTCAAAACCGTTCGGTCCTAGGACATTAGTTTTTGGACGTACTAGAACCGCTGCATATACTGCCGCGCTCAGGAGGTAAAACATGTCACGAACTTTTCGACTCTGGGGAATCCTGGGTCTGGGAATAGGACTAGGACTGGCGGCGCAGAGTCTCGGGATTCTTCCCGACCTGTTTCCCTTTACCAATGACAGCGGGATCATCAAGACCCACAGCACAACCGGATCCGTGAATCTGACCGGCGCGTTCTTTCAGAGCCTGGGAACGAATGGCCGGACCTGCAACACCTGCCACCAAGCCGGCGACGACTGGACGATATCGGCCGGGCATGTGGCGGACCGGTTTGAGGCGAGCGCGGGCCTCGATCCGATCTTTCGCACGAACGACGGTTCGAACTGCGACCACAATATCGACACCTCGACCCTCGCGGGGCGGCGGCAGGCCTACAGCCTGCTGACGAGCCGCGGCCTGATCCGGATCGCGCTGCCGGTGCCGGCCGGAGCTGAGTTCGAAGTGGTCAGCGTGTCGAATCCCTACGGTTGCAACGAAACCTCGACACTCTCTTTCTATCGCCGGCCGCTGCCCACCACCAGCCTGCGATTTCTGAGCACGCTCATGTGGGATGGGCGCGAGTCGAGCGCGCAGACCGGCACGCAGGAGATCAGTTACGCGACGAATCCGGGAGACTTGCTGGCCGACCTCGCTCACCAGTCGGTGGATGCTACGCTGGGACACGCGCAGGCCGCGACGCCGCCGACGCCGGCGCAGCAACAGGACATCGTGGCGTTCGAGATGGCGCTATCCACGGCTCAAGCGGTGGACCGCCGCGCGGGAGCGCTCGATTCCGGAGGCGCCACGGGCGGCCCGGTGCCGATCGCCTCGCAGCCGTTCTTCGTGGGCATCAACGATCCGGTCGGGCAGAATCCGCTCGGGACGCCGTTCACGCCGGTTGTCTTCACGCTCTACACGCCGTGGGCCGACGTGCATTTCCGGGGCAGCGATCCGCGAGCGAGTATTGTGCGCGGGCAGGAGCTGTTCAACTCGCGTCGTATCGACATTACCGGAGTCTCCGGGCTGAACGACGATCTGGGGATGGCGGTGATCCCCGGCACGTGCGGAACATGTCACGACACGCCGAACATCGGCAACCATTCGTTCCCCATGCCGGTGAATATCGGAGCGGGCGATCTGAGCAGTCCGCTGTCGCTCAGCTATCTGCCGCAGATCACGGTGCGAAAGATCGCCGATCCTTCGCAGACGGTGACCACAACCGATCTCGGCCGGGCGATGATCACCGGCAAGTGGAAGGACCTCGGTCGCCTCAAGGCCCCCATCCTTCGCGGTCTCGAAGGGCGCTCGCCTTATTTCCACAACGGTTCGGCGTTGGAACTGGAGGAACTGATCCACTTTTACGACGTCCGCTTCAACATCGGCTTGACGGCGCAGGAGAAGGAGGACCTGGTGGCGTTCCTCAAGGCCTTGTAACGATTGACTCGCAGCCGAACTTGACGTAGAACATGGCGAAGGAGGCTCCCGCCATGCAATTCACCCGTAAAGTTTGGCTCTGCGGATTATTTCTGACCCTGCTCGTCACGGCGCAGGAAAAGAAGCTGCGCGAGCCGGATGTCGTGTTCGTCCCGACTCCCGACGAAGTCGTCGAGCAGATGCTCAAGATGGCGAACGTCCACAAGGGCGATGTCGTCTACGACCTCGGCTGCGGCGACGGGCGGCTGGTGATCGCCGCCGCCAAGTTGGGCGCGCGCGGCATCGGCATCGATATCAATCCCAAGCGCATCGAGGAATCGAAAGAGAACGCGAAGAAGGCCGGGGTCACCGATCAGGTCAAGTTTCTCAACGAGGACTTGTTCGAGGCGAATTTCAAAGACGCGACCGTGGTGACGCTTTACCTGTTGCCGAACCTGAACGTGAAACTACGGCCGAAACTTTGGGATGACCTGAAGCCGGGCGTCCGCATCGTCTCTCACGATTTCGACATGGGCGACTGGAAGCCCGAAAAGGAAGCGCACGTGGAAGTGAACGACCGCGATCACACCATCTTCTATTGGACGATCCCGGCAAAAAAACCGGCAGCGAAATAGGCTAAGCAGCAGCCACAGTGGTTGTCGTGGCAACGAACCTGTGGGCGATATTGTCTACCATCACGCCGAAGCCCTCCAAAGTTCTTACGCCGAGCAGGGTCATGTCGCCGGGTTCGGCGAAGACGACTTCATCCACGGTTTCAAAGCCCTCCGCTGCCAGGATCGCGTAACCCGTTTCGCGCGTGACGAGCTGCTTCGTGGCCGTGGAGAATGTGCGTTTTCGAAGAGGTATGATCCGAATTCCCTTGAGCAGTTCGCTTGGTAGCCACGTCAATTCCGAGCCTGAGTCCACCAGGGCCTCGACGGGAGCGCTGGCCAGCGTTTCTTCCTTGGTGTTTCGCGCGACGACACCGACTTTGAACATGCTCATCAGTTGAATCGTACCATGCGTTCCCTGAATCTGCTATGGTTCGCGCCTCGCCTACTGTGAAACGGGGATCGTAACCGGCTTGCTTCGAAAGCCTTCCTGCAGGATCGTCACGGGCACGGCGGCGCCCGGCGTCACGCCTTGCGGCACCGTTACGTTGACTTGATACAAGCCGACAAGGCCGGGCGTCAAACCCGCGAACGCGACCGTCGCGTTCACGCCGCCGATCGTCACCTGAATCGGCAGGGCGGTGATGTTCGCCGGAGGCGTGCCCGGAGCTTGCGCGCCGAGAGGAATATCCTGATCCACGGGACCAAGTCCGGTAGCGTAGATCACGATGGTCTGCCCGGCCCGCGCGGGATTCGCGCCGGTGAGAAGGCTGCCGTTCACGTCGGTAATCGCGCCCTGATTGTTACCGACCGAGAAGATGCCGGGATTGGCGCGCGCGATGGTCAACGTGGTCTGCGGTCCCGCGCCGGCCAGATTGAAATAAGCGATGGCCTGGCTGTTGGGCGGCGTCTTCAGCGGAATCTGGGCGTTCACCTGTCCGGGGCTGGCGTAGAGCAGGGGCACGTTCTGTCCCGCGATGTTCAATTGCGTTCCTGCCAGCGTGGTGGGGATTGGGAAACCCGAGGCGGCGGCCTTGTCGGTTGCTAGGCCCGCGCCAAACACCGCGATAATTCCTCCTGGCGAGAGCGGAACGTTGGGATCGAAGGTTGCGGCGTGAGCAAAGGTGGGCGCTACGAGCGACTGGCCGCCGACCTGCCCGCTGATGCTAACTTCGGCAGACAATGTCCCAAGTGAGGCGCGAACCTTCACCGTCACGGAACCCGCGGTGCGCGGCGTCCAGGACGTCTCGAAGATTCCCGCCGGATCCACCAGCGTCAGAAGCAGCGGCGGATCGCCGTTGCTGAAGGCGGCTTGCGTGAGAGCGCCCGTCACCGGATTGTTGCAATTGTCGAGCACGCGCGCGCGAATGGTCTGCGGATATCCCGCGGCGGAGTTGAACACGCTGCCGGTGGTCTCGGCGCTGACGTACAGCTTTTGCTGCGTGCAAGCGTTGCCCGGAGCGACGTGCGAGACTGCGGACGGCGTGGCCGACGCCGTGGGCGCGGCGGTGACGACGAAGAGTACGCTGACCGTTTGCACGTCCTGGCCGGTCGTCACGGTGAATGCGCTCGAGTATTCTCCGGGCGCGAGCGTTCCCAGATTCGGCTGTACCACAATCTGGGCCGGATTGCCCGGAGCCACCGTCGGAAAGAGCGGGGCGATGCTCAGCGGAGAGGTGAGCGGAGGATTGACGATGACCTGGAGAACTCCGGGCTGCGCGGTCGAGACTTGCACGGTCTGAGAACCCGGCGATGACGTGCCCGCCTGCCGGACAAAAATCAGTCCCGTCGGCCGGACGACCGCTGGCACGCTGCTTCCTTTTGGAAGAACGTTCAGCGACACGGTGACGAAGAGCGGCGTGTTGGCTGCGCCCGGCGCGGCAATCTGAATTTGACCTGTGTACGTGCCGGCAAGTAGTCCCGTGGCGTTCGCGCTTACCTGAACCAGCGGAGGACTCGCCGAACTTGCCACACTCGTTCCCGACGAGGGCGAGACGGTGAGCCAGGACGCCGCGCCGGCGACGGACGCGGTCCAGTTCGCGCTGCCGCCACCCACGTTCAAGACGCCGAACGTTTGCGAAGGCACTATGCCTCCGCCCTCGATGCCGGTGAATGTGAGTCCGGATTGCGTCACGCGCAAGACCGGGACCGCGGGTGTCACGAGCAAGTTCACTGTCACCGCGCTGCTCGCAGATCCGCCGGCTACACGAACGAGTCCCGTGTAGACGCCCGCGACGAGACTTGCAGGATTTACCGCAATCTGAAGGCTGGATGCGGCGGCGACGGTTGCGGTTCCGCTCGCCGCCGAGAGCGCGATCCACGGATTGGCGGCGTCAACTTGTGCGGTCCAGGTGAGCTGCGCTCCGCCGCCGCTGCCGATAGTGACCGTCTGAGATTGTGAGGAGCCGTTTTGCTGGATCTGGAAATTCAGCGCTGCGGGCGATACCACGAGGCTGGCCGCCGGCGCCGTGACAGTCAAGGTCACATCTATGGATTCTTGAGAGGGTGCCGCGAATTTGTTGCTGACCATCACCGTCGTCGAGTAGGAGCCGGGCCCGAGCGACGCGGTGTTGACGGACATGCCGATTCCGCCCGGCGTAGTTCCGGCGGAGGGCGTGAGTGTGAGCCAGGAGCTGGAAGCAGCGGCGGTCCACGCCAGACCGGGAACGCGGCTTACGACGCCGGCCTGCGCGCCGGCGGAATCTCCTGCGGCGAGCGAAAACTTGAGCGAGGCGGGCGAGACGACGACGCTCGGAGCGACGGCGAACACTTCGCGGATGCGGTTGTTGTCGGCGTCGGCGATAAAGATATTTCCGGAAGCATCGACAGCTACGGCCGCCGCGCCTCTCAGTGACGCGGAGGTCGCGGGCCCGCCGTCGCCGCCGAAACCGAGGATGCCGCCGCCGGCGACCGTGGAGATCGTGCCGGCGGGCGTTACTTTGCGGACGCGATAGCTGCCGTAGTCGGCGATGAAGATATTTCCGGTCGCGTCCACGGCGACGCCGCTCGGATAATAGAGCATCCCTGACGTGGCCGGTCCGCCGTCGCCGGGGAACGCAGTGCCGCCGCCCGCCACCGTGGTAATGATCCCGCCCGATACTTTCCGAACGCGGCTATTGGAAGAATCGGCAATGAAAATATTTCCCGCGGCATCCACGGCCACGCCGTTCGGTTCATTCAGAATCGCCGCGGTCGCTGGTCCGTTGTCGCCGAAGAAGCCGGAGCCTCCCTTGCCTGCGACAGTGACGATGATCCCGCCGGGGATTCCGCCGATGATTCCGGCGGTGGAGACTCTCCGGATTCGGTTGTTGCCGGTGTCGGCGATGTAGAGGTTCCCCGTCGCATCGAGGGCCACGGCGTTCGGGCCGAACAATGACGCCAGCGTCGCCTGCCCGCCCTCCCCGGAAAAATCGTTCGTTCCGTTGCCGGCCACCGTCGTAATGATGCCGCTCGCGGCCGACACCTTGCGGACGCGGTTCCCGCCGCCCTCGGCGATGAAGAGATTTCCGGATGCGTCTACTGCGACTCCGGCGGGAAGATTCAGAGATGCCGACGTGGCCGGTCCGTTGTCGCCCGTGGAATCGGCGATCCCGTTGCCGGCAACGGTCGAGATTACGCCGTCGGTCGAGACTCTGCGGACGCGATGGTGGCGGTAGTCGGCGATGAAAAGATTTCCCGATGCGTCGAGAGCGACGCCGGTGGGGAAGCTCAACAACGCCGCCGTTGCCGGTCCGCCATCGCCCGAGAAACGGAAATTTCCGTTGCCGGCGACAGTCGTGATGTTGCCGGCGGCCGGCACTTTGCGAACGCGAAAATTGTTTCCGTCCGCGATGTAGAGATTTCCGGACGCGTCGAGTGTCAGTCCGGCTGGGGCGCTCAGAGCCGCCGACAGCGGCGGTCCGCCGTCGCCAGCGAACGCGGTGCTTCCATTGCCGCTGATCGTAGTGATCGTTCCTCCAGGCGCGACCTTGCGGATTCTGTTGTTGCCCGTGTCGGCGATGAAGAGGTTGCCAGATGCATCCACGGCGACCCAGGTAGGATTGTTCAGCGCCGCGAGCTGGGCCGGTCCACCGTCGCCGGAGAAGGCCGCGCTTCCGTTGCCGGCAACGGTCGAGATCACGCCGCCCGCGGTCACTTTTCGGATTCGATTGTTCTTGCTGTCGGCGATGAAGAGACTTCCCGAATTATCGACCGCGACGGCATTGGGAAGATTCAACAGAGCGGACGCGGCCTGGCCTCCATCGCCGGCGTACCCGTTGACTCCATTTCCGGCGACAGTCGTGATGATCCCATCGGCCGTGACTTTCCGGATTCGATTGCTGCCGTAGTCGGCGATGAAGAGGTTGCCGGATGAATCGAGGGCGATCCCGGCGGGGTTGAGCAGCGACGCCGATGTGGCCGGCCCGCCATCGCCCACCGAAGTGAGAGCTCCTCCACCGACGATCGTGGTAATGATGCCGTTCGCGGATATCTTGCGGACTCGCCGGTTCAAGCTGTCGGCGATGTAGAGATTTCCGGACGCATCGACGGCGACGCCGCTGGGCGCCCACATTGCCGCCGACGTCGCGATTCCGCCGTCGCCGGAGAAACCGAAGCTGCCGTTGCCGGCGACGATCCGTATGCTGCCGTCGGCGCCGACGCGGAAGACGCGGAAGTTGCCCTGGTCGGCGACGTAAATATTGTTCTGAGCATCGAGAGCGATGCCGCTCAGATTTCCTAAGGGGGCGCTTAGCGCCACCGTGATGTTCGGCGGAAAGCTCCACTCGGTGCCGGCGATCGTGCCGATCACGCTCTGTCCCGCGGCGGCGGCGGACAGTGACACAAGCACGAGGACGGTGAACCGCTTCATGCACTCTAAGAATAACTGATTGCCGGATGCAATCGCGGTTGACCTGATCAAGGTGACTGGATATCATGCGGGCGGTCAGCCTTCCCAGGAGGTTCCAAATGTCCAAGCTAACGACTTTCCTTCTTCTCGCGGCGGCGCTCGCGGGTGCGCAGAGTCCCGATGCGTACAGCCAGCTTCGATTTCGGTATATCGGGCCGGTGGGCAATCGCGTCTCCGCTCTCGCGGGAGTGCCGGCGAATCCGCATGTCTATTACGCGGGAGCGGCGTCGGGCGGCATCTTCAAGTCCACGGACGGAGGCATCCACTGGGATGCGATCTTCGACGGGCAGCCGGTCTCCTCGATCGGATCGCTGGCCGCGGCGGCGACCGATCCGAATACTCTGTGGGCCGGCACGGGCGAGCCGTTCATCCGCAGCCACATATCGGTAGGCCAAGGCATTTACAAATCGCTCGACGCGGGCAAGACCTGGACGCTCATGGGCCTCGAGCGCACGGGGCGCATCGCTAACGTGGTGATTGATCCGCACAATCCGGACATCGTGCTGGCCTGCTCGCTCGGTCACGCCTACGGACCGCAGCCGGAGCGCGGCGTCTTCCGCACGACCGATGGCGGCGTCCACTGGGCGCGCACGCTTTTCGTGGACGAAAACACGGGATGCGCGGACCTCGGCATGGATCCGAACAATTCGCGCGTTCTATTCGCCGGGATGTGGCAGCTCGAGATTCACACCTACGGACGCACCAGCGGTGGCCCGGGCAGCGGGCTCTTCAAGTCCACCGACGGCGGCGCGACGTGGAAACGCCTGGAAGGCCACGGGCTGCCGCATGCGCCCGTGGGCCGCATCGCGGTGCGCGTGGCACAGAAGGATTCGCGGCGGGTTTACGCGCTGATCGAGACCGGCGACGGCGTGCCCATGAATGATCAACCGACTCAGCGTGGGCAACTTTGGAGATCGGACGACGGCGGCGAGAACTGGCAGGTAGTGAGTTTCGACCGCCAGATCCGCGGACGCACGCATTACTACACGCGCGCCGAAATCTCGCCCGACAACGAAAACGAAGTTTATTTTTTCTCGGCGGCGTTTTCGCGGACGCTCGACGGCGGGCGCACGCTCACCAACATGCCGGCCAGCCCGGGCGGGGACAATCATGAAATGTGGATCGATCCCACGAACGGCGACCGCATGGCTGTGGCGAACGACGGCGGCATCAGCATCTCGGTGAATCGCGGGCGGACCTGGAACCACGTGGAACTTCCGATCGCGCAGCTCTATCACGTGACCGTGGACAACCAGATTCCGTACAACGTCTACGGCAACAAGCAGGACGGGCCGTCGTACAGGGGGCCCTCCAATACTTTGTCGGGCGGCGGACGCGGCGGCGGCATTTCGCGCAGCAACTGGCATCCCGTGGCCGGCAGCGAGAGCGGATTTGCGACGCCCGATCCGGTGGACAACAACATCATATGGTCGAGCGGCACGGGATCGGGCAGCGTGCAAGGATCGCTGGCGCGCTATGACGTGCGCAATCGCCAGGCGCGCGAGGTGGACGTGTGGCCGGAGACGACGGTGGGCGTCGCCGCCGCCGACGTGAAGTATCGCTTCAACTGGGAATTTCCCCTCACAATTTCGCCGCACGATCATAATAAGGTCTACGTCGGCAGCCAGCACGTGCACGTCACCACGGACGGCGGCAATAGCTGGCAGGTGATCAGTCCTGATCTGACTCGAAACGACCGGACGCGTATGGGAGCATCGGGCGGCCTCACGCCCGATAACATCGGCGTCGAGTACGCGGGTGTGGTCTTCGCGATCGCCGAATCGCCGAAGGAGGCGGGACTCATCTGGGCGGGCACCAACGACGGTCTGGTGCAGATCACGCGCGACGGCGGCAAGAACTGGACCAACGTCACGCGCAATCTCCCGAACCTGCCGGAGTGGGGCACGGTGAGCAATATCGAGGCGTCGCGATACGACGCGGGCACGGCCTATCTCACGGTGGACTTCCACCAGATGAACAACCGCGATCCGTTCGTCTACAAGACGAACGATTACGGCAAGACCTGGACCGCAATCGTCAATGGGATTCCGCGCAGCATGCTCAGCTATGCGCACTGCGTCCGCGAGGATCCGGTGCGTAAGGGGCTGCTCTACCTGGGCACGGAGAACGCGCTCTACGTCTCCTTCAATGACGGCAATAGCTGGCAGCCGCTGCAGAACAATCTGCCGCATGCGCCGATCTACTGGATCGCGGTGCAGGAACGATTCGGCGATCTGGTGCTGGCGACCTACGGGCGCGGCTTCTGGATTCTGGACGATCTGACCGCGCTGCGGCAGCTCACGCCGGAGGTGCAAGCAGGCAATGCCTCTCTGTTCGCGCCGCGCGATGCTTACCGCTTCCACTCGGTCTCGCAGCCGGCGGCGGTGAGTTACGATCCCACGGCGGGGCAGAATCCGCCGTACGGCGCATCCCTCAATTTCTATCTGAAGAATCCGCCCGCCGAGCGCGATCGCGTGCGGATCACGATCAGCGACGCGAGCGGCAAAGCCGTGCGCGAGCTGACTTGCGGCGCGACAAGGCCGGGAGGGGCGGCTGTCGCGGATGAAGACGGCGGAGGCGGTGGGTTTGGGCCGTCGCCCTGCGAGGCGCGCGCGGGTCTCAACCGCGTCTGGTGGGACCTGCGCGGCGAGCCGAGCACGCAGATCCGGCTGCGCACGAGTCCTCTGTACGCGCCGGAGGTGACGGTCGGTCCCGACGGCACACGTCCCGGCGGTACGCGCGTCTCGCTGCTCGTGCCTCCCGGAACGTACACGGTGAAGCTCTCGGCCGCGGGACAGGAGTTTACGCAGAAACTGAACGTCCTCAAGGATCCGCATTCGTCGGGAACCGAGAGCGACATCCAGGGGCAGACCAGGCTGATGACCGCGCTGCGCGATGAGATGAACATCGTCGCGGATAACATCAACCAAACGGAGTCCATTCGCGCGCAGCTTGCCGCGCTCGACAAAGACCTGGGAACGGACGCGGTCGCGAGCGCGATCCGCAAGGCGGCGGCCGATCTGGCGGAGAAGCTGGTGAACGCAGAGGGGAAGTTGCTGCAACTTCTAACGTCGGGCCGCGGCCAGGACGGCGTACGGTGGCCGTCGAAGCTGTCGGAAAAATACGGCTATCTCGCCAACAATGTCAGCAGCAGCGACTTTGCTCCGACGACGCAGGCCAGCGCCCTGCACGAGGAATTGAAAAAACAGGTGGGACAGAGCCAGGAGGAGATTCTGCAGCTCGTGGTGAAAGACGTGGCGGCATTCAATGCGATGCTGCGGCAGCAGAATATTCCGAACATCCTGACGAGGAAATGAAGAACGCCTACCGTCCTGCCAGCAGCGTGACGCGGGGACGTCCGCTGTAGGGATTGCGGTCCACTTGCACGGGGATGCCGTAGGCTTGTTCCAGGCCGTCGCGCGTGAGGACTTCTTCCGGTTCGCCGAAGCGGCAGGGGCGGCCGCCTTTCATCAACAGGACATAGTCGGCGAATTCCGAAGCCAGGTTCAGCTCGTGCATTACGGCCACCGCGGCAAAGCCGTTCTCACCAGCCAGGCGGCGGATCAGTTGCAATATCTCTACCTGGAAATTCAGATCGAGACTCGCGGTGGGCTCGTCGAGCAGCAGGAGCTCGGGCTCCTGCGCGAGAGCGCGCGCCAGCACGGCACGCTGGCGCTCGCCGCCCGAGATCTCGTCCATGCGACGCGCGGCGAACCGCGTGAGCGAGGTCGCCTCCATGGCCCAGGCGGCCATCTCGCGGTCTCGCGCGGTTTCGAAGCCCAGTCGTGTGGCGAAGGGGAATCGCCCGAGCAGGACGAATTGATCGACGCGGATGGGAAACACGAGCGGGGCGTCTTGGCGCACGCACGCGACGCGCTGCGCGCGCTCGCGCGGCGTGAGCACGGTGAGATCGGTGCCGGCGAAGCTGACGCGTCCCCCGCCGGGACGCAGCAATCCGCCGATGAGGCTCAGCAGTGTGCTCTTCCCGCTGCCGTTCGGTCCGATGATGGCCAGGAATTCACGCGAGGCAAGTTGAAAGCTGACCGGACCGAGACGGAAATGCCCGTTCGTCGTGGCTCGTTGATACGCGAACTCGACGGCTTTCACTTCGAGCGTGTTGGCGACCGTCTCGCTCATTGCGGCGCGTGTCTCCGCAGCAGATAGATGAACAGCGGCGCGCCGGCCAGCGCGGTAACCGCGCCGACGGGCAGCTCCGTGGGCGAAGCGACGGTGCGCGCGAGCGCATCCGCCGCGGCCAGTGCCGCTGCCCCCGCGAGTGCCGATGCCGGGAGCAGCACGCGGTAAGCGTTCCCGAAGAATAGGCGCACCAGATGCGGGACGAGTAACCCGACAAATCCAACCGACCCGGCGGAGGCAACCGCTACCGCCGTCAGCAACGACGCCGCAACATACACGTGCAGCTTCGTGCGCGCGACGTCGACACCGAGGGCTAGCGCCTCCTGCTCGCCCATCAGCATCACGTTGAGGGCCGCGGCATTCGAATACGCGAGCACGGCGGCGGCGATCACGCCTGCGGCGACGAGGCCAATCGGAACGCCGGTGTACATGCTGAGGTCGCCCATGATCCAGTAGGTTGTGCTGCGCAGATCGCGATTGTTCATCGAGGTCATCAGCAGCACCAGCACGGACGAAAGGAAGCTGGCGGTGATCACGCCGGCGAGCAGCAGCGAATGGCTGGAGAGGCGGCCCTCGCGGTATCCAATCAGGTAGACGCCTGCGGTGGTGAGAAGCGCGCCGATCAGCGCGAAGAGCGGCGGCGACACGGTGGATCGCGGCGCGAGGATCAGCGCCGTGATCACGCCGAGCGCCGCGCCGCTCGAAATGCCGAGCAGATAAGGATCGGCGAGGGCATTTCGGAGAAGCGCCTGGAAACAAGCGCCGGCCATGGCCAGCGCCGCGCCGACGAAGAGCGCCAGCACGATGCGCGGCAGCCGCAACTCAAACAAGATCACCTGCGCGAGACCACGCTGTCCGAAGAGGGCATTGATCACGTCGCCGGGCGTGTACGTCACCGCTCCCACCAGCAGCGAGACGCCGGCGACGAGCAGCGCGACGCCTGCAAGAAGTCCGCAGAGCATGAGGACGCGCTTCGGAGTCAGGTGGAAAGTCATTTGACCTGGCTCCGGTTTCCGCCGGCGTCCTTCGGGCGAAACGCGCCGGGATGCACGGCTCGCGCCAAAATCTCCATCATCTCGCCGATGCGCGGGCCGGCCCGCTGGATGGCGTCGGGCATGTAGAGAATCTTGTCGCCGCGCACGGCGGTCAGGTCCTTCCATCCCGGCAGGCGCATCAACTCGTCGCGAGTCGGCGAAAAATCCTGCGACTTCGGAACGATGATGTATTCGGGATCCTGCCGCACAATCTCTTCGATGGAAAGATGCGGCCAGGGTTGCGCGCTGGCCTCCGATGCGGATTGCACGCCGCTGCGTTCGAGCAGGTCGGCGAGAAACGTGCCGCGGCCGACGCTGATCACCGGCTGCAGCCACACGAGGAAGAGCGCGCGTCGTGCCGGACGCGCGTTCACCGCGGATTGCACGGCGCCGATGCGGCGCTCGAGTTGCGTGGCGACCGAGGCGCCCTGCGCCGCCTCGCCGATGGCTTGCCCGATGTCGCGGATCATCCGAGCCACGTCGTCAAGCCTTTGCGTCTCGACGACGAACGTCGGCAAGTTCAATCGCTCGAGCGCATCCAAAGTTTCTTTGCGGCTTCCCTCGCGCGTCATCAGCACAAGGTTCGGATGCAGAGCGACGATGCGCTCCATGTTAGGGCTGATCATCCCCCCCACTTTTGCCTTTGTTTTTGCTTCGGGAGGAAAATCGCAGTAGTCGGTCACGCCGACCACACGATCGCCCGCGCCGAGCGCATAGAGCGTCTCGGTCAGGCTCGGCGCAAGCGAGACGATGCGCGCGGGATGATCGGGCACTTCGATGCGCCGGCCAAGGTGGTCGGTGAGGACGCCGGCGCGTCCTGCGGCCGCAAAAAGCGCCAGCAATACGATGGAGCGCAGCAGCTTTTGCACAATCAATTAGTGTACCATTGACGCGTGCTGCGCTTTCACACAGCGGGGGAATCGCACGGCCAGGGACTCATCGCCCTGGTGCAGGGACTTCCCGCGGGTCTCGAAGTCAATCTTGAGTTTGTGAATCATCAGCTCGAACGTCGCCAGGGCGGATACGGGCGCGGCGGGCGTATGAAGATCGAAAAGGACGCCGCTGAAATCCTTTCCGGCGTGCGCCGCGGCGTGACGATCGGCGCGCCGGTGGCGGTGTTGATCCGCAACAAGGATTGGGAAAACTGGAAGGACATTCTGCCGGTCGAAGCGGGGCCCGAGGGCGGGGAACTGCGCGAATTGACCGCGCCGCGTCCTGGACACGCCGATCTCGCCGGATGCCTCAAGTACGATCTGCACGACGCGCGCTACATACTCGAGCGCGCCAGTGCGCGCGAAAGCGCGGCGCGCGTGGCCGCGGGCGCCATCGCAAAAATGCTGCTGGCGCATTTCGGCATCGAAGTGTGGAGCCACGTGATCGCGGTCGGGACGGCGAAGCTGGCCCGGCCGGTTAGTTGGGACGAGATCAAGTCCGCGTCGCTGCAGGCCGATCCGGTGCTGCGATGCGCCGACGAAGAGAGCGAAGCGGCGATGAAGGCCGAGGTCGACAAAGCCTTGAAGACGGGCGACACGGTCGGCGGCGTCTTTGAAGTGGTGGCGCGCGGCGTGCCCGCCGGGCTCGGCACGCACGCCAACTGGGACGAGCGCCTCGACGGACTGCTGGCGCAGGCAGTGATGTCGCTGCAGGCGGTGAAGGCGGTGGAAATCGGCAGCGGCCTCGAGAACGCGGAATCGCTCGGGTCCGCTGTGCAGGACACCATCGGCTACGATCACACGCTCGCGGGTTTCACGCGTCCGCAGAATCGCGCGGGCGGCCTCGAGGGGGGCATTTCGAACGGCCAGGAAGTGATCGTGCGCGGATACCTCAAGCCCATCTCGACGTTGCGGCGTCCGCTTGAATCGGCCGATATGGTCGCGAAAGAACCGGTGAAGGCGGCCTACGAGCGGTCGGACGTGTGCGTGGTGCCGGCGGGCGGCGTGGCCGGCGAGGCTATGGTGGCTTTGGTGCTGGCGCGCTGCTTCCTCGAAAAGTTCGGCGGCGACTCGATGGGCGAAATCGAGCGCAACTTCCACGGATACCAGCAGCAACTCCGCGAGTTTTGACGCGATATACTACCTTCTGAACTGATTCCAGGAGCGTCCTTATGGCTTTCCCGTTTCGCGGCGTGGACTACATGGAGATCGACTCGCTCTTCAGCGAGGAAGAAAAGCTGGTGCGGCAGACGGCGCGCCAGTTCGTCGAGAACGAAGTCATCCCGATCATCGACGAGCACAACCGGGAAGGCAAATTTCCCAAACAACTGGTGCCGCAATTCGGGAAGCTCGGTTTCCTGGGCGCAAATCTCCACGGCTACGAATGTCCGGGGATGACCAACGTCGAGTACGGCCTCGTGATGCAGGAGCTCGAGCGCGGCGATAGCGGCTTGCGCAGTTTCTGTTCGGTGCAAGGCGCGCTGGTGATGTTTCCGATCCATTCCTTCGGCTCCGAAGAGCAGAAACAGAAATGGCTCCCGGCCATGGCCAAGGGCGAGAAGCTCGGCTGCTTCGGACTGACCGAACCGGACTTCGGATCGAATCCCGCGGGGATGCGCACGCGCGCCAAACGCGACGGCGCGCACTACATCCTGAACGGCGAGAAAACGTGGATCACGTCGGGCACCATCGCCGATGTCGCGCTGGTGTGGGCCAAGAGCGAAGAGCACGGCGGCCAGGTTCGCGGATTCCTCGTGGAAAAAGGTGCGCCCGGCTTCACGTCGCAGGACATCAAAGGCAAGTTCTCGCTGCGCGCCTCGGTCACGTCAAGCCTGTCGCTGCAGGACGTGCGCATCCCGTGCCAGAATCTCCTGCCCGGAACCGAGGGATTGAAGTCGGCGCTGGCCTGCCTGAATCAGGCGCGATTCGGCATTGGATGGGGCGCGCTCGGCGCGGCCATGGCCTGCTACGAGACCGCGCGGCAATACGCGATCGAGCGAAAGCAATTCGAGAACAAGCCGATCGCCGGCCATCAACTGGTGCAGGAAAAACTGGTGTGGATGATCACCGAAATCACCAAGGGGCAATTCCTGGCCCTGCAAGCCGGACGCCTAAAGGATTCCGGCCGCCTGCATCACAGCCACATCTCCATGCTCAAGCGCAACAACGTGGCGATCGCGCTCGAGACGGCGCGGCTGGCGCGCGATCTGCCCGGCGCGAACGGCGTGGCCGACGAATATCCTATCTTCCGCCACAAGTGCAACCTGGAATCGGTGAAGACCTATGAAGGCACCGAACACGTCCATGCCCTGGTTAAGGGGG
>CAZRND010000006.1:30488-34217 GCA_964601345.1 uncultured Acidobacteriota bacterium
AACTACGAGAACGTGTAAACGTTGAAGAATTGGGAAGGCACCTATCACATCCATGCCCTGGGGATCGGCGAGCGGATCACCGGAATCCCGGCGTACTTCTAGATTCTGCCCTTGCTGACCACCGCGGCCGCTGCCGTTTGCCTGGCGATCGCCGCGGCACCGCTGGCGCATTCGCCGTGGCTGTATTTTGTTTTCTCTTTTGTGTGCCACCAGCATCCGGATCGATCGCTGATGCTCGCGGGGATGCCGCTGGCCGTCTGCGCGCGCTGCACGGGAATTTATCTCGGCGGATTTGTCGCGCTTGTCGTCGGACTTCCGTCGCGGCGCGCGGCTATTCTCGGCGCCGCCGCGCTCGTGGCCGCGGACTGGCTGAGCGAAGCGGTGGGGCTGCGTCCAGCGTGGATGCCGTTGCGATTCGCGACTGGGATGCTACTCGGTCTCGCATGCGCGCCGGTGTTCGCGGAGTTGCGTCGCGAGCAAGGAGGGTTGCGTGCCGCCTGAAATGCCGGAAGCCAGGCCGCGGCGCGATCCCAGCGTCATCTTGATCCTGCTCGGAGTGGTGTTGGCCGGGGGCGCGCTGGTCTTCAGCGGCGTTTACATTCTGGCGCGTTACTTGACGAATCAGGTCAACATCAGCGTTCGCGATCTGCGCGACGGCGGCAAAGCCGTCAAAGTCGAAACGCCGCAGGGATCGCTGCACGTGAACGGTGAAGTGACTTCGGAACAGTTGGGACTGCCGTTCTATCCGGGCGCGCGGCGCACGAAGCCGACCGGAGCGTCGCTCACTGTGGAAGTGCCGGCGACCGGCGCGGTCCAGGTGGCCGCGGCGGAACTCGAGACCGACGACGCGCTCGACAAAGTAGCGGACTTCTATCGTCGCGAGCTGGGACCGGAGGCCGGCGAGACGCGCCAGAGCGGGCACGTGCAGTTTCTCGTAAAAGGTGAGGGGAGGCGTAAGATCGTTGCGCTGCGCGCGGCGGGGAAGGGCGCGCGCATCAGTCTCGCGTCCGTGACGGAAGGAGAGGGCAATTGAACGGCGACGAGCAGATTCCTCCTTCGCCCGAAATCCCACCCGAGCCGGAACCACCGCCACCGCCGGTGATGGGCGTCGCCCCGCCCTCGGCGCAGGAGTTCATGTATCCAGCGTTCATGGCGGCGATCTGTTCCGGAGTACTCTCGGGAGTTCCGCTGCTGAACATCGGGTGCTGCTTGTGGACGGCGGGAGGCGGCGTGCTGGCGGATTATTTTTTTGAGTTGAAGCACGGGCGTCCGTTGACACGGGTCGCCGACGGCGCGCGCCTCGGGCTGATCACCGGCTTCTTCGGATTCTTCATCGCCTTCTTCGTCAATCTTCTTTCGCAGGTATTGATCCACCGCGGACTCAGCAACCAGGTCGACAACTATCGCGAGCAACTCGCCCGCTCGCCGATGGCGACCGATCCCCAGTCGAAAGAATTCCTCGCTTGGGCGATGACGCCCGGTGGAATCGCCGTGCTTTTTTTGATGGGGACGATTCTGTTTTTTATCTTCTTCGTGATTCTCTCGACGGCGGGCGGGGCGATCGGCGTCCGCGCGCTCAAGAAACAGCAGGAATGAACATGCGGCGCATCCTATTTGTCTTTTTGGCAGCCGGGGCGCTCGCGCAGGACTTGCCGAAGGGCCGCCTGATCGAAAGCGTGAAGTGTGCCGACCCGTCGCAGACCTACGCGCTCTATCTTCCGTCGAACTACAGCGCCGACCGCGCCTGGAGCGTGATTCTAGCTTTCGATCCGCGAGCGCGCGGATCGGCTGCCGTGGAACGATTTGCGGCTGCCGCCGAGACGTACGGTTACATCGTGGCCGGCTCGAACAATTCGCGGAACGGCCCGTGGGCGCCGAGCCTGGCGGCCGCCGAGGCCATGACCGCCGACGTGAGCAGCCGTTTCCACATCGATCCGTCGCGTATCTACATGGCCGGCATGTCGGGCGGCGCTCGTGTGGCCATGCAGGTCGCGCTCGGCTCGAACAAAGTCGCCGGAGTGATCGCCGCCAGCGCCGGATTTCCCGCCGGGCAGTCTCGGAAGACCGTGCCGTTCGCCGTCTTCGGCACGGCGGGCACCGAGGACTTCAACTACATCGAGATGCGCGGGCTCGACCGCGATCTGGCCTCGCCGCACCGCGTCGTGATTTTCGAGGGCGGGCACGGCTGGATGCCCGTCGCGCTGGCCACGGAGGCGGTCGAGTGGATGGAGACCCGGGCCGGGAAGTCCGTCGACAAGATTTTCCTCAAGCGCGTTGCGGCCGCGGGGAATTCCTGCGAGGCATTGCAAGGCGTGATCGCCGACTTTCAAGGTGTCCGCGACCTGGCCGAGGTGAACGGCCGTTTCGCGCAACAGCATTGCGACAAAGCGGTGAAGGATGCGCAAAGGGCGGCGCGCTCGGCGGATGCGAAGGAGATGTCCACGCTGCGCGAGATTGCCGAGCTCGAGGATTCGCTCGGCGACGCGGGCCAGCATCCGATCTCGCTCGCCCACCTGCGCGAGCGTCTCGAAAAGTTGGCGCGACAGGCCACCGCCGCCGAGGATTCCGAGCCGCGAAGGATGGCGCGCCGCGTCCTGCGCGGCGTGCTGGCCGAGTCGAACGCTCGCGCCGCCGATCCCGACTATCGCAAGCTGCTCGACTCGATCCGCGCCACGCTGCCCGCAGGGCGGTAGATCGCCGGAACTATCTGCCGAACCTTGGTGTCTATTCGGTGAGGTGAAAACGACGCCGAGGATCGACCTTCTTTACGCCCCGTTTGTCAGCCTGTTCTTGATACTAACGATGGTCTTCGCAGCATACTCAGACGAGCCGTACGGCATCGATCTTCAGCTTGGGAGTATGCCGCCATGCCGTCCGCCCGGGGATGGACAGACTATTGTTGTCCGTCTCACCCCGGACGGCCGTACCTGGATCAACAGCGAAGAAGTTCCGTGGCGCCGTCTCGATGGCAGGCTGGCAGAGATCTACCGGCCAAGGGTCGTACGAGTGGCTATTCTGCAGGCGGATGGGAGCGCTTCAGTTCAGCAGGTTGTCGACTTGATCGAAGTGATTCACAGGCACGCCGATGTCGTCATGCTCTGGACGAGGCCAGATCAATGTCTAGAGTTGTCCGACCGCCCAGCTCTTTGCTGGACGCGTCCTAAACCACTGCCTCTTCCCAGTTCTCCAACGTGGTTTTGACGTGCGTCAGGAACTGGTCGGCGACGGCGCCGTCGATGATGCGGTGGTCGTAGCTCAGTGTCAGGTGCGTGATCGTACGGATGGCGATGGCGTCGTCGATCACCAGCGGCGCTTTGTGGATGTGTCCCACGCCCATGATCGCGACTTGCGGCTGCAGGATGATCGGCGTGCCGAAGAGCGCGCCATAGATGCCGGGATTCGTGATGGTGAAAGTGCCGTTCTGCACTTCGTGCGGCTGTAGCTTCTTCGAGCGGGCGCGCTCGGCGAGATCGACCGCCGATCGCACGAGGCCGAGGAAATTCTTCTCCTCGGCGTTCATGATGACCGGCACGATCAATCCCCAATCGAGCGCTACGGCCATGCCGAGGTTCACGTCCTGCTTGTAGACGATGTTGTTCCCGTCCACCGAGGCGTTGACCACCGGGAAAGCCTTCAGCGCCAGCACCGCGGCGCGCATGATGAACGGCGTAGAAGTCAGCTTCACGCCCCCCCGCCGCCCGAACCTCCCCTTTAACTTTTCCCGCAACC
>CAZRND010000007.1:0-34187 GCA_964601345.1 uncultured Acidobacteriota bacterium
GAGGCGGGCACGACGACCCACGGCTGGCGGCTCCGCACCCAGATGTGCGCGACCGGATCGATCCACGACCGGTCGTCGAGCGTCCCCGGGCGGACCACCACGACGTCCGGCAGGCGCGCCGGCTCCCCCCAGAGCCGGGTCGCGCACGCGGCGCAGAAGCGTCCGTGCCGCTCGCGTCCGCTCGGGACACGCGCCACGTACGGCTGCGGCTCGCCCGCTAGGACGCGCAGCGCCGTCCGTCGCACGATCATCGAGAGCGCGAAGCTCGCTCCCGTGTGCCGCTGGCAGTCGGTGCAGTGGCAGGCGTAGAGCGTGAGCGGCGCCTCCGCGATCTCGTATCGCACGGCGCCGCAGACGCAGCCGCCCGCGAACGGCAGCGTCACGGAATCCTCGCGCCGTACCTCAAGGAATCGCACGTTGGCGTCGGCTCCATCAACTCGCCGATGCAATGCATGATGAAGGAGATCTGCGCGCAGTGCCTGCAGAAGCACGTGGACCCGAACGGTGCTGAGAGCGTGGTCTTCAGTTGCTTCAACCAGGACCAACTGCTCGACGAAGTGGACTTCGACCACCTTTCCGCGCGCCTGCGCCAAAACTCGGTAGCCGAGAAACTAACGTCGTTGTGGATCGATCATCTTTTCGAGCAGCGCCAGGTGCAGGAAGCTTAGAGTCTCAGCGCCGATACCAATGGCCATAGACATCCCAGAGGACCCAGCCCGCATCCGGCATGTATGACAATGACATTACGAATACAGGCGATGGTGGTAATGATCTGAGCACATGACGCTGAATTATTTGAGCTGCCGAAAGGAGCTCTGTCACTGGTCCGCCAGGAATCGGTACGTATTCGGTTGGGACAGTGTGAAAGGCGAACTGACTTCGAGACGGCCTAAAAGAAGTCAAGCTTGATAGGAGCCTGCCTACTGAGTTGGCATAGTTTGCATATTGCTGTAGCCGGCTGATTGTGGCAATTCGCTCACGTCGTGCCCGACCGTACAGATCAGTGGAAATCACATTCCGATCCACAATGCGACCATTGCCGAGGTCGATAGTAAACCCTTCGTGCGGAACGCTCTTTCCTAATCGAAGGTCCGCAGCGTCAAATCCTCGACCGACAATCTCTACTCGTGCTTGGTCGGTACCTGTCGACAGGAGAACGCCAGCACTGTAAATGTCCCTGAATCTGTCGATGTTCGGGTGCAAGATCGGAACCAGTCCGCGCCGCAGTAACTGGTTACAGACATCCTTCACTCTTCTGGGGTTGAAGAGAGGGATGCCGCCCAGCGGTTTGCGCCGAGGTAGGTGTGCGTAGTCCATTCTTACCATCACTGGGTAACCCCATGCCTGGGCAACCCTTGCAATAGGTTCCCATCGCAAGTGAAGCGCCAGTAATGTAGGAGGAACATTGATACCGGCACGCAGAGCACACAACAGTGACACGCTCTTTAGCAAACCTTGTGCACTTAAGTAGGTGGATTCGACGGCTGCATCAGACCACGTTTCAGATTCTCCGACAACGACAAATCTACCCATGTGACGTTCGGCCCCACGGCTTATGGCAGCCCATTGCGCTCGATTTCCCTTGCAATCATGCCGAGGGCTCTAGTGCCAACGTAAGATTCGTAACTCTCGTACGCCAGCAGGCCATAGAGAAGGAAAAACTGTGCAACAAGGTAGCGTTGCATAGAAAAGCGAGTGCCAATAACTCTTCGCGCTCGACTGCGTATGACGCCAACAACACGCGCTAACCTGCGGTAGGCATTGACAGCGCAGGCTGTTCTAAACTTCGAGTCAAGAATATCCTCCCAACCCCGTTCACGTAACAGGATGTTGTCGACAACCAACTGGGAGTCGAGATTCATGGGCCGTGGGAACGCCATGAATCGGATCGATGTCTCCAAGAGTGCGAAGTCTACGAGAACGTCGCGCGGTTCACTTGACCAAGCGAAATCGATCAAATGTGGGATGTCATCCTGATCCATTACGATGTTATCAGCATGGAGATCGCCGTGTACGCGGCCGCTGATCATTTTCGTATGGGCCGACAAGGAGCCGATCAACCTCAAGGGATTGTGAATGGGTGCACTAAGGAAAGTTATCTTATCCTTCTTTGAGTCTGGCCCTAGCAAGCACTCAATTCGGGGTGCTGAGCGGTTTCCGCGAAGGTACCGTTCAAAATGCCTCTTTGCTGAGGTGCTGTGGAGCACATGAGTTTTCTGGTGTGCGCTTTGAAGTCTGTCAAAGACCTTCTCGACGATTTTGACCAAATGGTCTGTCGGGCACTTGTCTTCTCCTACAAAGAGGATTTGCCGCAGTGCCACTGGCGAAGCCGCATTGGCGGGCTGGTCCGTACCTTGGTGGGTATAGAGCAAACCTCCCCATTTTCGCTTCGGGGATGTACCGTCGGATAGCGCCGCCTCAAAGACCCGATCGTGCTCTACCCGAGCATCTTTCACGAAATTCGTCATGCTCCTGATACCCTTGTGTTCTTCCTTCACCTTGTCGAGATCGGCGATCTTTAGCAGATATGGGATACCTTCTGGTTTCCGCGCGAAGTAGACCAACAGAAGTCGCGCGCCAGAGAAGCCAAATCTTTGAAAGCGCCGAAGACACACCTGATTGTCGTCACGTACTCTACAAATCTGTTCGAGAATCCTGGTGTCGACTGGGTCGGGAAAGTCAGACGTAATCTTGAGCTTTGGGTGCGACATCGTATCGCCAAACTCAGAACTGGTTAAACCGAGAGGCCAAGCAGTGCTTGATGCGTTTGTGAGAACTCGGTCGATCCATAAATCAAATTCCAGTCCCAGTGACCTGAATTCTGAGCCTTCGAGATCACCTTTCGGACAAACTGCGACGGGATGTGATCGGCCCATGAAATTTCCAATGATTGAAGGACGTTCCCGTGCAGTAGATAGCAGGAAGGTTTATTACTGCCCTCAAATTCGAGCAAGTGTTCCACCCGCCCGTACGCCATCCCAGGAAAGGAAGCAACTATCTCTCGTTCGACGATGTCGACGATGTCGTACGGAAGGGGCAATAGATGGAGGTGTGCATGGTCTACACCGCAAGCTTGCGCGCCGCCAGATACTCCGTGCTCAAAAATGTATGGGCAACCACCAAAGCAACCAACCAAGTAAGATGAGACTAGTTCTACGAGGTTCGAGAACTCGTGCTTGAGGGGACGCGACAAGTCTGAGAGCCGCGTTACGTGGGCACGGGGCACGAGGAGACTGTGCCCAACACAAAGAGGAGACACTGTGGGCCAAAGCATGAAATCGGCTGTACGCACGGCTATACGCTCAACCGTACCGTATGCACGCTGAAAGTCTGTAGGTAGGTGTCCTGTCTCAACCTCTTCGCAGAAAGCACACGACCCAACCGATTCCTTTCGGTTTCTCATTGCGGCGACCTCCGGTCATTGACCGCTTGCCTCCGGGGCCAGCCGCATCTAGGCATGAACGAAGGGAACAGAGTCATGGTATACTCCCTGAGACAACAATAGTTGACGTAAACAATTGCTGTCAATACAAAAAATGGTTCGCATCAGACATGACCGACGGCTGCGCATAGCCATCAGTCGGGCCTTGTTTCTATGGATGCAGAAAAAGGGCTGGAACCAGTCAAAGCTTGCGGGCAAGCTCGACGTTCCGAGACAAGCTGTTTATCGTTACATCCACGGAACAGGAACACCATCCGCCGATGTCCTGGCCAGAGCCTGCCGCCTGGGATTTGCTTTTGAGTATCGGGGCAAGAAGGTCTCCGACAAGGATTTCCCGGACCGCAAAGCAGTATCGGCCCCGCCACCGTTTCAGCCAAGGTTGTTTGACGCCCAAGTAAACCGCGATGGGAATTTGAGGATCAAGATCGCCAGCGCGACAGATCCAGAACAGAAATTCGTCTTAGAAATCAAGATCGCTAGCTAGGCCACCCCACAAGAGATCTTAGACTTGGTGCGTCGATTTCCGAAATTAGAAGGAACCCAAATGACTTCGACTGATCTGAAGAGTGTTCTTGTCGGTTTCCGGTGGTGCGGGCCATACCGGGGCGGAGCGCTGGTCCTTCCGCTTTTCCGATTCGCGTTCCTACGCTCGCCTTCGTCGGTGTCGCAGCCACGAGGACGCTCCCCGCTATCGCAATTCTCGATGACTACGCGCCGAGTGTTCGCCTAAAGCAGGGAACCAGAATCTATTCCGAGCGCAATGCCGGAAGTAGCGGCGCGCGGACGACCGCGAAGACCGCGAAGAGCGATGCGGCGAGTCCCGTGATCAGCACCGCTGGAAGCAGCAATCCGAACGACATCAGCGGCACGTGCCCGCCACGGGAAACAATTTCGGGAGCGATCGCCAGCACGGCCGTAATCGTGCCGGAGATTAACCCGCCCGCCAGCAACACGAGATTTTCCGCCAGCACCATCACCGCAAGATCGCGCCCGCGATAGCCGACGGCGCGCAGCAGGGCGAGCTCGCGGCGGCGTTCGAGGACGTTGCGCAGCAGCACAGCGGCAAGTCCCACGGTTCCGAGCACGAGTCCCAGTCCGCCGAGGGCTTGGAAGGTCGAGAGATAGGTGTTCTCGACTTTGTGAAAGGATGCGAGGCGCTCGGCGGTGGTGGTCGTTTCGAAGCCGTAGTCTTTCAGCGCCTCTTCGAGGCGACGCGCCGCTTCCGGCGGTGCGTCGAGCAGGAAAAACCGGAACCCCTGTTGTTCGGGGAAGGCGCGCAGAAAGTTCTTCTCTGCGATGATGATCTCCCCTTGAAAGATGCTGTCGGCGAGCGCGCCCACCATTTTGAGGCGCACGCCATTCACGATGAGCTCTTCGCCGAGCGCGCGGTGCAGAACGTACGTCATCGAGTTGGCGTCGGCGATCGCCGGGATGACTCCATTCGGCAGATCGGTCTCGAGAAGCGGCCAGGGGTCGCGCCCGCCGTGAATATATGCGCTCGGAGCTCCGAGGATTCGCGGATTTCTCGGCTCGTAGAGGTTGAGACAGCTCGCGTCATCGCCGGGCCGCAGGCGAAACGACACGAAGTCCATCTTCGGCAACGCGGTGAGACTCAGGTTCTCGCGGCCCGATTCCGTGTTCGCGTCATACACGATCGGCAATAGCGACTCGGCCATCAGCGGATAGCCGCCGCTGCCCGAGTTGCTCGCTTCTGGTGGACGTCGGAACGCGTCGATCGAGACAATGATGAACGTTGCCGAAGCGATCAGCGCAATGCACAGGATGCTGCGTCCAGGACGGTGCGTGGCGCTGCGGAATCCAAGGTGCGCAGCGCTGCGGAGTTGCCAGCGGCTGCCGGTGAGCCAGATCCATGCGGCGCACAGGAAAGCGACGAGCAACAGCGACGCCGCGGTAAAGAATCCCTCCGTCGGGCTGACCCATTTTTCGACCGCAGCAATCAATTGCAGGACGCCGCCGATGCCAACGAAGGACGCTAATACGAAGGCTTTGCGACCGGCCTTGCCGGCGCGAGTTCCGAGCACCAGGCCGCGCGGCGTGAATCCGCGAAGACTTCGCAGTGTCCAGGCGATGGAGATCTGCGACGCCGCAATTCCGGCCACGAATCCAATTCCCAGCGGCACGGGCGATACGTGCAGTCTCAGCAGGCTTGTCCCCGTCGCGCCGATCCACCACGTGCGGAGTCCAACCATGATCAACCATCCGTAGGCAATCGCGCAGATCATGCCCGCGTAGCTGCCGATGATGGACAGGACATATCCTTCCTTCATAAAGATCTTGCGGATCGCGGCCGCGTCGAAGCCGAGCGTCTGCAGGACGCCGATTTCCTTCATCCGCTGTTCCACGCCCAGTTTGAAAAAGAGCACGGCGAGGAGCACGCCCGAAACAACAAGGAAAAAGCTGAAATACACGAAGTACTCGCCAAAGTCCGTGGCTCCTCGCGACGACGCCAGGTTTTGCGCGCGCACCGGATAGGCGGCCAGCCCCATCCGCGCGGGATCGATCTTCGCGCGCAGGCGTGCTGCGAAATCGTCGCTCGCGGGAACGCGCATCGACGTCAGGCTGCCGAAGCGCGACTTCCAGAGATACTGCCCGACCTGCAAGGGTAGAAATGCCTTCGGCGTGGTGCGATAGTCGTCCCAGTATTCTTCGTCGCGCGGGCGGACGCGTTTCAGATCGAGCGGGAACGGCGGATCCCAATCGGTCAAGTGCAGCGTTCCGCTGATGCCGGGATAATCGGGAGCGAGATCGCGATCGGCCATCGGACCGGTCATCGGTACGATCCCGGTCAGAGGGAACTCGGCCTTCTGCGTGTCGAGCTCGCCGCTCTCTTTCCAGACGTAAAATTCCAGCGTGACTTTGTCGCCGACCCTCGCGCCAAGGTCATGCGCGGCCCAGGCGTTGAGTTGCAATCCTGCCTGCCATGGACCAGCGGTCACGAGCGAATACGGGATCTCCCTGCCATTCGCGCGAATGCTGTTCACCAGATACGTGAAGTAGGAGCTCGACTCCTTCGAGACCGACCGTACAGCTTCCGCCAGGGGCTCGTCAATCAAGGCGCTCGACTTCTCGACGGAGAGCATCCCCTGCTTTTCGAGTGGCCGCACGCGGACTCCGAGATCGTCGAGCGTGAAGACGTCCCGCAGGCGCTGCGCGACGCCCTCTTCGCTCTGGACGAGAATCGTATTGACGCGGCCCTCCTGTTTCAGATCTCGCTGCAATCTCCGCAGCGGAACAAAGACCGTGCGGACTTCGCCCTGCTGCGGGCGCAGCGAGAATTCGCTCAACGGATCGGAGCGGGACAGCAAGAGGGGGCGGAGACGCATGGTGCGGCCCGCCTCGTCCTTGCGGCCATGAAGCGATTCGAGCGGAATCGCGCCTTGCGCCTGGACGCGGATGACCATGTCACTCGCGGCCTCGGACACCGGCGCATGACCATGAAATTTCCAGAAGCGTTCGTCGACTCCGTAGACTTGCACTTTCGAGTGGCGCCCTTCCACAACAATGCCTTCGAGCACGATCATCGGGCAGGCCTGTCCAAACGCATCGGCCAGTTTCTCGCGGAAAAACGTTGCGGATGTAACCACCGATCCCGTGTTCCCCAGGCGCGAGATCGCCAGATCGCGCAACGACGCTCGTACCGATTCGCCGACGAGCAGCGCCCCGGCCAGTACCGCCACCGCCGCGGCCACGCCGCCGAGCACAGCGAGGTTGGTCCGCCAGTAATGCGTGAGGTTGCGCCGGACGAGCATCTGTGTGTTCATCGTCAGAACACGTCCAGATCGTGGGCCGACACGACCTTGCCTTTGTAGACTCGCGTGACTTCCTTCAACAGATCTTCTTCCGCAGTGCCCCAGAACAGTTGATGGTAGAGAACCAGCAGGCCGGGACGAGCCTTTGCGGCCAGCTCCGCGAGTTCCTGAGACGATGTGTGGAAATTCGAGTGGTACTTCTGCCAGTCGGGCGTGCGGCGAGCGAATCCCGCGGTCGAGTACACTTCGTGAATCAGCACGTCGCATCCATTGCAGCTCTCGACGACGGCGTCGGCCGCTGTCGTGTCTCCGGAGATCACAACGGTCCTGTCGGGCGTCTCAAAGCGGAATCCGAACGCCTGCTTCCATGCTCCGTGCTTCACGGCAAACGCCTTCACCGTGACGTTCGCATCTTTATAAACGACGCCCGGTTTGATCTCGTGCGCAACGGCGCGGTATCCGGTCTTGTTCGAAGGCTCGAGGCCATGCAGGCGGATGTCGATATCCTGTTCGTAGGCCTTGAGAATGTGCTTGGTCATGCCGGCGAGGCCGCGCGGACCGTAAGCTTCGAGCGGCTCGGTTCGTTCGAGCGTCCACGGCGAGAGGATCAAGTCGGGATATCCGAGCGTGTGGTCGGAATGCAAATGCGTGATGAAGACGCGGTTCAGCTTCTTCGCTTCGATTTTGGCCGCGGCCGCGCGCCGCACAACGCCCGGCCCGCAGTCCACCAGGTACGGCGTGCCGTTCACGACGATCGCGACGGCCGGTCCCGATCGTTGCGGATCGGCGTTGGGCGTGCCGGTGCCGAGGAGCACGATCTGCGTCGCAAGAAGGAATCCGGCGAGCATGAAATCAGTAGATGGGCCAGATGCCCGGCGTCGCCAGCTCGATCAGGTGCTGGTCCGGATCGCGAAAATAGATGCTGCGCCCGCCGCCCTCGTCCCATGTCACCTTGCTCTCGATCGTGACACCGTTCTCGACGAGCCGCTTCTCCCAGGCGTCGAAATCGTCTTTCGGAATCGAGAACGCGATGTGCAACTGGCCCGATCCGTCATTGGGTGGAATCACGCCACCCGAAAAGACGATCGGCTTGGTCGACGCGCCTTTTTTGAAGAGCAGCAGAGCCTGGCGGCCGGCGACGTTGTAGGCGCAGAAGCGGCTGCCCTCGAGCACCATCCTCTCAAAACCAAAAATGCGGTCGTAGAAGGCGACGGCGCGATCCATGTCGTCGACATAGAGCGCCGTTTCGAGGATTCCGTTAACGCTGGGCATGAAGCCTCCCATCGGACAGAGCGTAACGCGCGGGAAAGCGGGACGCCAGCTCCGTACTGTGCGTCACCACTACCAGGATCGTCTGCTTCTCGCGATGCAGATCGAGCAGCAACGACGCGACGGCGTCGGCCGACTTGTGATCGAGATTTCCGGTCGGCTCGTCGCAGAGCAGCAGCAGCGGCTCCTGGATCAGCGCGCGCGCCAGCGCGGGGCTCGTTGTGTCGGTGCCCCGCCGCTCCGCGGGGCGGTGATCGAGACGGGCGGGGAGGCCCGCCTGGTGGAGCAGCCGCCGGGCGCGGCCGGCGGCCGCGGCGCCGCCGGCCATCTTCGCGACCAGCGTCGGTACGAGCACGTTCTCGATCACGAAACATTGCGGCAGTAGCGAGTGATCCTGAAAGAGCAATCCGATTTGCTTGTTTCTGAAAGCCGCGAGATCCTTTTCCGCCAGCGCAAAAGGATTCTGCCCGTCGAGCGTCACCGTGCCCGAGGTCGGCGTTTCTAGCGCGCCGAGAATGTAAAGCAAGGTGCTCTTGCCGCTGCCCGACGGGCCCATCACGGCGATCGCCTCTCCGCGCGAGAGCGAGAGCGACACGCCGGCGAGAATCGGAAGCGATCCTTGCGGCCCGGGATAATCCTTGGTCAGGTTCGAGACGACAAGCAACTGTGATACACCTCGATCGTTCGTTCAGCCATACGCGCCGTCGTGTAGTGCCGGCGGATGCCCTCCGCGCCGCACCGGCCGTAAACCTCGCCGCGCGACGGATCTTTCCACAGCGCGTAAATCCCTTCGGCGAGGCTTTCGTAGCTTCCTGGTTTGACGAGCAGACCGCCGGAAGTCTTGGCGATGATCTCGGGGAACGTGCCGCTCCGCGGCTGGACCACCGGAACGCTGTTCGCCAGCGCTTCAAGAATCGAAAGTCCCTTCGGCTCGGCCTCGGCGGGCACGGAAAAAACATCGAGCTTGCGCAGGAATTGAATCTTGCCCGCGCGGTCGAGTTCGCCGTGATAGCGATACTCGCCCTTCAGTCCGGCCTTCTCGAGCACGTTCTCGCACTGGCGCAGGTATTCGGCGTACTCGGGGCCAAGGTAGCCGGCAACTTCGAGGCGCGCGGGCGGCAATCCCATCTCGCGGCGCAGATGCCGGTAGGCTTCGCAGAGGGTTCGAAGTCCCTTTTGCGGGCAGACGCGAGCGAAATAGCCGATGGTGAACGTGTCACTCTTCGCGCGAGGCGCGGTCCCTTTGGGATTCACGCCGAGCGGGATCACGTGCAGCTTCTGCTGCGGAATCTTCAGATAGTCGGCCATGAAGTCGCGATAGTAATCGCTCACCGCCACAAAGGCGTCGGCTTCCGCGACGCGACTGCGCATCAAATCGATCGCTTCGCCGGCGTGAAGCTCGGAGAGCCCGGCCAGGAACGAGTCCTCTCCCTGCATCGTCACAACCACCGGACACCCGAGCGCTTTCTTCAACGGGCGCGCCAGCGCCAGCAGCATGGAGTTCGGCAGATTCACGATCTCGGGCGCGGGCTGCGTCTTGATCCAGTCGAGCAGCTTGCTGAATTCCTTCCGCTGGCGGCCCTCCTCGCCCTTCAGCATCGAAATGGTCATCTCGCCGAGAAACGACGGGTTCACCGCGATCGAACGCTGCGCCGCGGCCTTGAGCGCGCGCGCGGAATCGAACACGCGGTCCATCCAACGAGGCATCGATCGGAAGAGAGCCGAGTTCTGTTGCAGGTAGACGCTGATCCCTCCGAAGAGAACCTTCCCGCGGCTGACGTTCGGCTCGTCCGTGCGGGTCGGCGTGTAGAGCGGTAGCAGGGTGACATCGTGTCCCTGGCCGATGAGCTCGGCGGCCAGCGCATTGTCACGCAGACAACTGCCGCAGTACATGGTGGCGGCGCCGGCGGTGAAGGAGAGAATCCGCATTTACATTTGTTTGCAAATCGCCTGCTTGCCGACTGGCAAGGAACCCAGGATATAGTATAAGCATGAAAAATAGCCTCTTTTGGGCCGTTGTGCTCGGTCTTGCCCTGTTCGCCCCCGTAGTTGGGGCGCAAACCGTGCTAGGCACGCTCGAAGGGCGCGTGACCGACGCCGCAGGAAAGCCAGTGCCGGGAGCGTCCGTCAGTGTGACATCCGACGAAACGGGGCAGAAGCGCGACGCAACTAGCAACGCGACGGGAGAATTTTCGATCGCCCAACTTCCGCCCGGCCCTTGCCGGCTGGAAGTCGAGAAGAGCGGCTTCGGATCCTACTCGCAGAATCTCACCGTGCTGACGGACCAGAAGGTCCGCCTCGAGGTGAAGCTGCCCGCGGGCGGCGGCCGCGCCGAACGCGTCGATGTCATTGCGCCGGTGACGCCGCTCAAGAGCGAATCGGGCGCCATCTCCGTGGTGATCGAGAATCGTCAGGTCACGGGCCTGCCGCTCGACGGACGCAATTTCTACGAGCTGAGCCTGCTGCTGCCGGGCGTGGTGCCCGCCGCGCAAGGATCGGCCGGATCGGTGCGCGGCGACTTCGCCATCAACATCAACGGCGGCCGCGAGGATTCCAACAATTTCCTGCTCGACGGCGTTTACAACAACGATCCCAAGCTGAACGGCGTGGGATCGCAGCCGCCCGTCGACGCGATCCGCGAGTTTGAAGTGCTCACCAACTCGCACGACGCCAGCTTCGGCCGCAACTCGGCGGGACAGATCAACGTGATCACCCGTTCGGGCGGCAATCGCTTTCACGGGACAGCCTACGAGTTCTTCCGCAACTCGGTGCTTGACGGCTCCAATTACTTTGCGCCGAGCGGCGTCGGCACGCCGAAGGACAACCGCAACCAGTACGGCGTATCGGCCGGCGGACCCCTGTCGAAGGACCGCACCTTTATCTTTGCCGACCACGAAGGCCGCCGCATCCGGCAAGGCATCACGCAGGTGAGCAACGTCCCGACGGTGCTCGAGCGCCAGGGCAATTTTTCGCAGAGCGCGGTGTTCCCGCGCAGCCCGGTCGACATTCCGGGCGTCATCGGCGCGGGACAGAGGCTTCCGGGCGACACCATCCCGTCGTTCTTCATGCATCCGGTGGGCGCGGCCATCGTCGGGCTCTATCCGCTACCGAATCGCAATGTGCCGGGACAGAACTACGTCTCCTCGCCCACCGAGGTCGACGACTCCGATCACTTTGACGTGCGCCTGGACCACATCTTCGGCCGGGCCACCACATTCTCGACGCGCTACAGCTTCGACGACCGCAGCCTCACCGTGCCGTTTGCCGGCACGGGCGACGCGCTCATCCCCGGCTACGGCAACGACGTGCCGCGCCGCGCGCAGAACGTGGCCGTGAGCCTGGTGCATCCCTTCTCTTCGGCGTGGCTGAGCGAGACGCGACTGGGATTCAACCGCGTTGCGAGCAGCGTCCGGCAGCAAGGGGCGGGCACGTCGGTGAACAAGAAAGTCGGACTGCCCGACATCTCGAAGAACTCCCGCGATTTCGGGCTCAGCCAGATCACCGTCACCGGCTACTCGGTGCTGGGCGACGATCTCACCAGCCCGCAATTCGGCGCGACGAACAATTACCAGATCGTGCAGCAGGCCACGTATGTGCGCGGTCGCAGTATCCTGAAGTTCGGCGGCGACTATCGCGCACTGCAGCAGAATTCATTCCGAGACGTCGAAGCGCGCGGCTTCCTGCAATTCCAGGGCTTCTTCACCGGAAATCCGCTGGCCGACCTGTTTCTGGGATTCCCGACGGTCACCGGCGCGGCGACGCTCGACAATCCCGAGCATCTGCGCGTCCGCAGCTTCGACTGGTTCGTGCAGGAGAACTACCGCTGGCGTCCGAACCTGGCGCTGACCTTCGGATTGCGCTACGAGTACAACTCGCCGGGAACCGACACGCAGAATCGCGCCAACATCTTCGACGCAGCGACCAAATCGCTCGTCGCGGTGGGATCGGGCAGCGTTCCCCGCGGCGGATACAATCCCGACCGCAACAACTTCGCGCCGCGCGTGGGCCTGGCGTGGACGAAAGCCGGCTATGTGGTTCGCGCGGGTTACGGACTCTACTACGATCAATCGTCGCTGGCGCCGGGCGAAGGTCTCTACTTCAGCCCGCCGTATTTCAACTCCAGCCTGTATTACACCGTGCCGGGAGCGACGCCCGTTTCGCCGCCCTTTTACCTGTTGACGCTCACCGATCCATTCCCGAAAGCGTTCCCGCTGCCGACGCCGCCGAGCGCGCTCGCGTATCAGCGCGATCTGCGGACCGCCTACACGCAGCAGTGGAACCTCGCCGTGCAGCATCAGTTTGGGAGCTCGCTCATCGGCGAGATCGGATACGTCGGAAGCAAAGGAACCAAGCTGCTGAGCGCGCGCGACCTCAACCAGGCCTTCCCCAGCACGCGTTCGCCGAACTTCCGCCCGCTGCCGCAATTCGCCGACGTGACCATCGAAGAGTCGCGCGCCAACTCGAATTACCACAGCCTGCAAACGCGCCTGCAACAGCGTATGTCGCACGGCGTCTCGGCGATGGTCTCGCATACGTGGTCGAAGTCCATTGACGACGCCTCGGGATTCTTCGCGTCTGCCGGAGATGCCAACTATCCGCAGAACAGCTACAACCTGAAGGCGGAGCGCGGACGCTCGAACTTCGATGTGAGCCAGCGACTGGCGGTGAGCTATTCCTGCGATCTGCCGCAGGGGAACAACATCCTTCTCAAAGGCTGGCAGACGGCCGGTGTTTGGACCTTCCAGACCGGGCGCCCCTTCACGGTGGCGCTGCTTCCGGCGGTTGACAACGCCAACGCCGGCTACGACACGCTCGGCTTCGGCGGCGCGAACAATCGTCCGAACCGCGTCGCGAACGGCGGCATCTCGAATCCCGGTCCGAACGGCTGGTTCGATACGACGGCCTTCAAGACCTCGGCCTTCGGAACGTTCGGCAACTCGGGCCGCAACATTCTCGAGGGTCCCGGACTTCAGACCTTCAACGTCTCGATGCTGAAGAATACCGGGCTCGGCGAGTACGGCACGCTGCAGTTCCGCGCAGAGTTGTTCAACATCCTCGACCGCGCCAACTTCAGCCTGCCCGACAACTTCGTCGGTTCGCCGACGTTTGGAAAGATCTCCTCGGCGGGCGATCCGCGGCGTGTCCAGTTTGCTTTGAAGTGGCTCTTTTAGCAGCACGCCTGGCCGCGGTATTTTCTTCGGCATTATGGACATGAAAACTTTGCTGTTCCTTAGCGTCTTGACCCTGCCCCTGGCCGCGCAGACCGTGAACTTCGATGTCTCGAAGCCCGGCGCGCCGCCCGCGGGTTGGACCGCAACCAGGACCGGATCGGGCCAGGAGAAATGGAGCGTCGAGAAGGACGATTCTGCTCCCAGCAAGCCGAACGTACTGAAGCAGTCGGGTACAGCGACCTATCCCATCTGCTTCAAGGACGACACGAGCGTGAAAGACGGATTTGTCGAGGTGAAGTTCAAACCCGTCTCCGGCAAGGAAGACCAGGCCGGCGGCCTTGTCTGGCGTTTGAAGGACGCGAACAACTACTACATCGCGCGCGCCAACGCCCTCGAAGACAACGTGACCATCTATCACACCATCAACGGGCGGCGCACCGAGAAGAAGCGCGCCGGCATGAAGGTCGCGTCGGGCGCCTGGCATACGCTTCGCGTGGATTTTCAGAACAACCACTTCACCGTCACTTTCGACGGCAAGAAGGCCCTGGAGTGGGACGACAACACCTTCAAGGACGCCGGGAAGGTCGGCGTGTGGACCAAGGCCGATAGCGTCACGCTCTTCGACGATTTTTCCTACGGAGGGAAATGAAGTGTTTCCTCTTTGCGCTCGTTAGCGCGGGAGCTCTATGCGCGCAGACGGCGAGCTTGCGCGGCGTGATCACCGATCCGAGCGGCGCGATCGTTCCCAAGGCGGCGGTTTCGATCAAAGGCGCGGGAACGGCGAAGACCGCGGCCGCCGGCAACGACGGATCGTATGTCTTCACCGGCCTCGCGGCGGGCGAGTACACGGTCGATGCCAAGGCGCCGCAACTGACGCTGGCCGAGCCGCAGACCGTGCGGCTGCAATCCGGCGCGCAAACGCTCAACCTGGTCTTGAGCCTTGCGCCGCAAAAAGAGCAGTTGACCGTCGACGACAGTCCCGGGCCGGCCGTGAGCACGAGGGTCCTCCGCGCTAGCCAGGGCGGTGGTTGTAAAGGGAACGGATCTGCACGCGCTTTCGGACAATCCCGCGGATTTGATGGCCGACCTGCAAGCGCTCGCGGGACCGGCAGCCGGACCGAACGGCGGATCGATCTTCATCGATGGCTTCAGCGGCGGTCAACTGCCGCCGAAGAACACCATCCGCGAAATCCGCATCAACCAGAATCCCTTCTCGCCGGAGTACGACCGGCTCGGTTTCGGGCGGATCGAGATCTTCACCAAGCCGGGCACGGGCAAGTTCCGCGGCTCGCTCGGCTACAACTTCGCCAATGACCGGCTCAATTCGCGGAACGCGTACGCGGCGGGAAAAGCGCCTTTCCGCTTGAACGAGCTCGAAGGCGGCCTGAGCGGTCCGCTGGGCAAGCGCGCTTCTTTCAATCTCAGCCTGGTCCAGGAGTGGGTGGATAACGGCAACGCGGTCAACGGCGTCGTTCTCGCGCCGCAGAAGCTCGTCGCCACGACGTTCACGGATACGCCCGTGGCGGAACTGCGCCGGACCGGATTCACGCCGCGCTTCGATTACCAGATCAGCGCCAACCACACGCTGGTGGCGCGCTACTCCTACAACCGCGACATCGTGAGGAATACCGGAACGGGCGGACTGAATCTGGTCTCGCGCGGCTATCATTACAGCGCGCCCGAGCAAACGGTTCAGATCACCGAAACCGGCGTGCTCAATTCCCGGACGATCAACGAAACGCGTTTTCAATACTACCGCTCGGTCGCCGCCTCGCAGGCGAATACGCCGGGCTACGCGATTCAGGTGCTCGGCGCATTCAACGGCGGCGGGAATCCGGTGGGAGCGTCCCGCAGCACGCAAGATAACTACGAGTTTCAGAACTACACGTCGATCCTGCGCGGCGCGCACTCCTGGCGGTTCGGCGCCCGCGTGCGAGGTCTGATCGAGGAGAGTTTCTCTCCGCAGAACTACGCCGGCACGTTTACTTTCAGCGGCGGCCTGGCGCCGCAACTCGACTCTGCCGACCGGTTCCTCCTCGATCCCCTCACCGGCCGCTTCGTGATGGTGAACATCACTTCCATCGAGAGCTACCGGCGGACGCTCCTGCACTTGGGACGGCCGCTCGGAGCCGGCCCCTCGCAGTTCAGCATCAACGGCGGGAATCCGGAGATTTCCGGAGGGCAGGTCGATCTCGGCCTATTTCTAGGCGACGACTGGAAAGTGCGGCCGAACCTCACCTTGAATCTGGGTCTCCGCTATGAGACGCAGACCCATCTTCACGACCGGCGCGATTTCGCGCCGCGCGTCGGACTGGCGTGGGCGCCCGGCGCGAAGGACGGCGCCGCGCGGCCGAAGAGCGTGATCCGCGCGGGATTCGGCATGTTCTACGACCGCTTCCGGCTAGGCAACACGCTCACGGCCCAGCGGTACAACGGCCTTGCGCAGCAGCAGTACATCGTCGCGAATCCGGACTTCTTTCCAGTCGTGCCGCCGATTTCCGCGTTGACCGGACCGCTCTCGACGAGCACTCTCCAGCAGATCAGCCCGACGCTGCGCGCTCCCTACCTCTTGCAGTCGGCCGCGGCTTTCGAGCGCCAATTGCCGCGCAACACGACGGTGGCCGTCACCTACGCCAATTCGCGCGGCCTGCACCAGCTTCGCTCAGAGAACATCAACGCCCCGCGCGGCGGCACCTACCCGTTCGGGCGGCCGGGCCTGGTGGTGCTGATGGAATCGGCGGGCTTGTACAACCAGAATCAGGTGATCGTAAACGTGAACACGAAGGCCACGCGCGACATTTCGCTGACCGGCTCGTACATGTACAACCGCGCCCGGAGCAATACCGACGGACTGGGGACGTTTCCCGCGAATCCATTCAGCATGGAGGGGGAATACGGCCCGGCGGCGACGGACATCCATCATCGCATGACGCTCGGCGGCACCGTCACGACACTCTGGGGAATGCGCTTCAATCCGCTGCTCGTTGCGAACACCGGCCCGCCCTTCGACATCACGACGGGCCAGGACCTCTACGGCGACACGCTCTTCAATGCGCGGCCGGGGCTCGCCGCCGACCCGAAGAAGACAGGCGTGATTGCCACCGGGTACGGCCTGCTCGATCCGAACCCGGCGCCGGGTCAGAAACTGCTGGGGAGAAATTTCGGGCGCGGGCCGGGCCAGATCATGTTGAACATGCGCGTCGGCCGGACCTTCTCGTTTGGAGGCTCGCGGGAGGGCGGCGGGGCCGCGTCGTCGAACACGGGCGCCGCCCAGGGAAGCCGTAATGCTCCGGCCGGCCCGTTTGCGGTGGCCGGCGGAAGTCCGGGCGGTGGCTCCTCGGATAAACGCTACAGCGTGACGATCTCGATGCAGATCCGCAACATCACGAATCACAACAACCCCGGCCCCATCATCGGCAACATCGCTTCCCCGCTTTTCGGACAGGCCAACCAGCCGGCCGCTTCCGGAGGCGCCATCTTTTCCGAAAGCGCCAACAACCGCCGCTTCGAATTGCAGACCCGCTTTACGTTTTGAGGATTTGCTCTAAGGCCAGAAGTACGCCGCCAGCACCCGCGGAGGACCGCTGTTGCCGGCGATGACTTTGGTGCCGATGACGATCTGCATGTTTTTCCGCTCCCAGCCCGCGGGGGCGGACTTGCCTACTTCTTCCAGGTACTTCGGATCGGTCAAAAATTCGCCGGCCGCGATCGTGCCCCAGTAGGCCACCCCGGCCGCCACCACCACCGTGCGATCGGTCGTAGGATCCTTGATCCGCGAGATCACGGCGTAATCGTCCGATTGCTTCAGGTACGGAAGGCTGGTGTCCACGTGCCATGTATCCATGCCGGGATTCTGCTGATCCTGGATCGCGAAATAGCGGGGCCGCGGATTGTGGAAGCTGAAGCGCAGCGGGCCGGTGAGTCGCAGCGTCCAGTCGTTGTTGAAGGCGCCCACGAGCACGGCGGGACCATCGCGCAGATCGGAGAGCGACGTGGACAGCTCTCCGCGAATCCGGTAAGGCTTAGCCTTGGCTTCGAGCATCGCGGCGACGCGCGTGGTCGTCAGCGAATCCCATAGCGAGATGTAATGCCGGCCCGTCTTGTAGAGGTCGTTCAGGCTCATCTCGCTCTCCGCGGAGGCGTCCGTCGGCGTCGTGCCGTCCGCGGCGCTCGGCACGGGCTGGATCCCTGGGAAGGTCCGGAAGTGCGGCTGTCCGACGCAGAGGAGAGCGGGGCTCGAAGAGTCCAGCACCGGCGCCCAGAAACGGTCGAGTGCGGGGCGCGGAACCCAGGGTTTCAGCCAGGCCGTGAGAACCACCACGCCGGCCAGCAGGGCGCAGGCCGCGACGGCGAGCGCCTGTCGGGACCGCCACCAGGCAATCGCCGGCGGCGGCGCGGGCGCAGGCTCGGCCGCTACCGACGGCGGGCTGACCGGGACATGAAACTCCGGCACGTACGTTCCGCAGGGCAGCTCGATGCGCAGCTCGTTCCAATGATCCGGCTCGTAATAGTATTGGGCGATGCGCTTGCGAATCTCCCCGGCCGTGGTCCGAACGACGGGATCCTGATTCGTATCGTAGTCGGGAGACCGGCCGAAGACTTCGATCCCCAGCGTTCTTTCTTTCACCTGATCGGTGCGGCCGTCGAGGGCATGCTCCACGACGTAGCGAAGCAGTGTTGGATAGCGCTTGCTGTGGCTGAAGAGAGCATTCCCCAACATACGGTCGAGTTGTTCGCGGATAGCCCGCCGCTCGACCTCGTCGAAGACCTTGGGTACCGAACAGGAAGCGCTAGACCCCATCTACCCCAACCCTCCTCAACCAACCCAAGCTAGCTGAGCGGATTATACATAAGTCAGGTCCCAAACAAATAAACAATTTTTTAACGTATGATACGTTCCCTTCACTACTGCCCTAGCCTACTGAAGACAAAAGACATAACAGCGTTATTACGGTAATAGCCTTGTCTAGGGGCTCGGTTGGCCCTATTTTGCCCTAGCGGAGAATCGCGGCTCGGTGTGTCTCCCGAGCGCTAGTGGGTTCGCGATTCTGTTTTCAAGTCTAGCGAAAATGGGGGAGGGCTTTTTCATGATGACAGCTTCTGTTCGAACACTTGTCTTGGCGCTCACGATGGTTGTCCTTCTGGCAATGCCCGTGTCGGCACAGACAGTAAGCGGATCGATCGCCGGAAACGTGGTGGATGCGACCCACGCGGCGATTCCCAACGCCACGCTCACTGCTCTCGACGTGGATAAGCAATTCAGCTTGACGGCCAAGACGGACGCCATCGGTCACTTTGTCTTCACCCCGGTGCCTCCCGGACGTTACCGCATCACCGTGCAGGCAGCGGGCTTCAAGGAAATGGTACAAGCGGGCATTACCGTGGACGCCAATGACCGATTGTCTTTGGGCGATCTGGTTATGCAGGTCGGCGCAGTGACGGAGCATGTCGAGGTCTCGGCCGTGGCCGTGACGCTTCAAACGGAGAGCGCGGAGCGCTCGGTGACGCTGTACTCGAAACAGATGGAAAACGTCGGGGTAAACAGCCGCAGCCCTCTGGCGCTGGTTGGCTTGGCCCCCGGAGTGGTCAGCACGGCCAACCTCTCTTTGGGCGGGCCGGGCGGAGTCGCGAACATTTCCGCCAACGGCGTGCGCACTAATTCCAATCAGCTGAACATCAACGGCATCAGCAATGTGGACACGGGCAACAACGGCGGTCCCAACGCAACACTGAGCCTGGATAGTATCGCCGAGTTCAAGCTCCTCACCGGCGTATACCAGGCGGAATACGGCCGTGCGATGGGCGTCCAGATCAACCTGGTCACCAAGAGCGGATCGAACAGCCTTCACGGTACCGGATACTTCTTCCATCGCAATGACAGCCTCAACGCCAACACCTGGAGTAACAACCGCCTCGCCATCGGTTCGGGAGGGAATCCGCGGGCCCTGTTCCGGCTCAACGACGTTGGATTCACGATTGGCGGGCCGGTGGTAATCCCTAAAGTCGTGAATGGCCGCCAGAAACTGTTCTTCTTCGTCAGCGAGGAATTCCAGCGCCAGTTGCGCCCCCAAGGCGTGCGGAACATCACCGTGCCGACTGATGCCGAGCGCAACGGGGATTTCTCAAATAGCGTCGATTCCAACGGGAACCGGGTCACTGTTTTCGACCCAGTCTCCACCGGTTGCACGGGAAGCAACTGCTACAACGGGCATTCGCCATTCCCGAATAACATTATTCCGGCCGCCCGGCTGTTTGGGCCCGGCATGGCCCTCCTGAAGATGTTCCCGAAACCGAATGTGGCAAGTTCCTGCGCGGTCGCCACGGGTTCGGCCGGCTGCATCAAGGGCTACGACTTCACTTCGCAGTTTTCCGACCAGTATCCCCGGCGGGAAGACCTGGTGCGCATCGACTACAACATGACCGACCGGCAGCGCCTCTTCGGGCACTGGATGTACAACAGCAACACGTACACTGGTCTGACTCCCGGCCCCTTCGTGCTTGGGTCCAACGTCCCCTTGACTCCCATTTTCTTCGCTCAACCCGGCAGAGGTTGGGCGGTCGGTCATATCTGGACGATCAGCCCCAGCATGGCCAACGAGTTCAACGTCGGAACCACGTACAACCGCATTCGGATCGACAGTTCGGGGAACGGCTACACGCGCAAGGGGAACGGCGTGGATCTTCCTCTGCTGTATCCCAGCGCCGTGCAACAGGATTTCCTGCCCTCGGTGGCTTTTGGGGGCAAGATTGCCAACGGCGTGAGCTTTGGGAATGCCTCTGATGCTCCGTTCATCAACCACAACACCACGCTGGACATCACCGACGGACTGAGCAAGGTGATCGGCCGGCACGCCATGAAGTTTGGTGCGTATCTGCAACGGAGCTGGAAGGACCAGACCTCGTTTGGCCCCTTCAACGGGAACTACAATTTCGGCGATACCAGCGCCAATCCGTTGGATACCAACTTCGGATTCTCCAACGCGGCGCTGGGCGTCTATAACCAGTTCACGCAGGCCGCCAACATGATCAACGGCCTGTACCGTTACTGGAATATCGAGTTCTACGCCCAGGACACTTGGAAAATCACGCCGCGCTTGACCCTCGATTACGGAATGCGCACAGCCTGGGTACAGCCGCAATACGACGAGTCCCTGCAGGCCGCGAGTTTCTCGCTGGCCAAGTTCGACGCCTCCAAGGCCTCACGAATCTACCAGCCGGTTGTTTCCGCGGCCAACTGCCCGGCTCTCAGTCCGGGTAACAAGTGCGGTTACGATGCCATCAGCAACACCTACGTGGCCAATCCTTTCATCGGATTCCTGGTGCCGAACACCGGCAGCATCACCAACGGAATCATCCAGGGTGGAAAGGGCGCCGACAATAACTATCTGCAGGACGCTCCGCCCTTGGTGTGGGGACCGCGTTTCGGCGCGGCTTGGGACGTCACGGGCAGGCAGAGTTTTGTTGTTCGCGCCGGGTTCGGTATGTACTACGACCGTTACCAGGGCAACCGAGTGTTCGACCTGGTTCAAAACCCGCCGCTCGGAATTGCGCCCGTCCTGCGCTATGGGTACGCCAGCCAGATCTCTCCCACATCGGCGCTGCTCGCGCCTCCGTCGGGAGTGGCCGCCGACCCCACCGGCAAGCTCCCGATGTTGATGAGCTACCAGCTCTCGATCCAAACGAAACTTCTCTTCGGATTCACCCTCGACACCGCGTATGTGGGTTCTCAGTCCCGGCACTTGCAGGACAATCGCAACTTGAACTATGTGCCCTACGGAACGACGTTCCTGCCCTCGGCGCTCGACCCGACTCAGTCGGCCCCCACTCTGTTGGGTAACAACATCCAGTTGGACCAGAACCTCCGGCCGTTGCGCGGCTGGAGCAACATCAACCTCTACGAAGGTTCGACTACTGGAAACTACAACTCCCTGCAATTCTCGGCCCAGAGGAGAGTGGGCGGGTTGTTCTTGGGCTTGCACTACACCTGGAGCAAGTTCTTGACCACAGCCAGTGGGGACACCAATTTCGTCCGCATCGATTCGAACACTCGTCAGGCCAACTACGGACCTTCAGGCAACGATCGTCCCCAGAATTTCGCGATGAGTTACGTCTACAACGTGCCGGACAAAGGCCACAGTCTATTTACGAAGGCCTTGTTGAACGGCTGGCAGGTTTCCGGTGTGACGGCCTTCCAAAGCGGCGCTCCGATCACTCCGGGAGTCTCGATTGGCGGAGTCAGCAACCAGAACGTCACCGGCTCGGTCACCGAAGGCTTCCGCATCGGGGTGAACCCCACCGTCAAAGCGAATACCGGATCGAACGATCCCTACAATCGCATCAACTATGCGGCATTCTCGGCTCCGCGCGCGCCCATCTGTCCGACCCCGACGACTTGCACCTACAGTATTGGACTCGAGTCGGGAGTCAACTACTTGTACGGACCGGGGCTTGCCAATTATGACCTGTCGATCCAGAAGACGTTCCGGATCGGGGAAAGGACCTCCTTGGAACTGCGCGGCGACGCGTTCAACGTGTTTAATCACACGCAGTTCTCTGGTGTCAACTCGACCCTGACATTCCAAGTGCTGAATCCGACAACCAACCAGTACGGAAACGCCACCACCTCACAAAATGGCGTGTTCGGGTCGGTCATCAACGGAACGTTCATCCCCGTGACACCGAGCAATTTGACGGTGAACGCCAACGGGGCGACCAACATCAATGGGTTCGGAACCATCAGCGGCACACGATCGGCAGGGGCCGGGGGAAGTCCCAGGTTCCTGCAGTTGGTGGCCCGGATCCGATTCTAGCCGTAGCTCGCAGGTCGGGGCTCGGGAGCAAAACTCCCGAGCCCTTTTTTTTCAAGGAGCACTCCGATGAATCCACGCAAAGCAATCATCCTGGTTGTACTCTTCGCGATCTCGGCCGCAGCACAAGAACCCGGCCGTGGCGGACGCGGCGGGCGCGGCGGAGCACAAACGCCGCAGGTCGTCTCTCCTGAAGTCCTGCCGGATCGCCGGATCGTCTTTCGACTCTACGCGCCGGACGCCACTACGGTGCGTCTGCGCGGCTCCGATATTCCTGCTCTGGCCAATCCTCCCGGAGCAGCACGCGGCACGCCGCCGCCTCCGGGTCCCGAGTTCAAGAAGGACGAGAAAGGCGTGTGGGAAGGCACGCTCGGAGAAACCAACCCTGGCGCTTATCGCTATACGTTTGTCGTAAACGGCGTGGCGGTTGTCGATCCGCGGAATCCCATCATCTCCGAGTCCAATAACAACGTCTGGAGCATGGTCTACGTGCCGGGCGCGGATTTCATGGACACCAAGCAAGTACCCCACGGCGCGGTGTCCGCCATTCACTACTACTCCGCCCCTCTGAACAAATGGCGCCGGATGCACATCTACACGCCGCCCGGATATGAGATGGGCGGAGCGACGAAGTATCCGGTCTTCTACCTGCTCCACGGCGCCGGAGACTGCGACGAGGCCTGGACCTCGGTCGGCCGCGCCGGATTCATCATCGATAACCTGATCGCCGACAAGAAGGCCAAGCCGATGATCGTGGTCATGCCCGCGGGGCACGTCAGCGGGGCGCCCTTTGCATTGCCCGGTCCTGCGGCTCCGGGAGCGGCTCCGCCTCGGGATGAGTTCCAGGAGGATTTCCTGAACGCCATCATGCCCTACGTCGAGAAGAATTACCGCACGCTCAACGACCGCCCGAACCGCGCCGTCGCCGGACTATCGATGGGCGGCGGCCAGACGCTCAACGCGGCCTTCACGCAACTCGATAAGTTCGCCTACGTCGGCGTCTTCAGCAGCGGAGTGCTATCGATCCTGTCGCAAGGAGGCCAGGGCGGCCAGGATTGGGAGAAAGGCCACGCCGCGATGCTCGACAACGCCCAACTCAAGAAGGGCCTGAAGCAAGTGTGGTTCTCGACCGGGTCCGACGACTTCCTGATCGCCACCACCAAGTCCACGGTGGAGCTGCTGAAGAAACACGGCTTCGAGGTAAACTTCAAGGAGAGCACCGGCGCGCACACCTGGATCAACTGGAGGAACTACCTGAACGAGTTCACTCCGCTGCTGTTCCGCTAGGACAAGCGATGTCGCCAACGTGGTACGATTATGGTCGTGAGATCGGTTGAAGCCCAATACGAGAACGGCGTCCTTCGACCGACGGAACGCTTGGGCCTTCGCTCAGGCGAGCGTGTGAACCTGATCGTGGTGCGGCGTCCAGACCCACTTCGCTGGGATTTGGCAAAGCTGGCTAACGCCGGAAATCATGACGATCTCTCTCTCACTGAGCAGGGTCTCGCGGACTGGGCGGGCGGACTCGACGCAGCGGAGAAGAGTTGAAGCGTGGAGAAGTCTGGTGGGCGGACCTCGGTCCATATAGGCCCCGGGAACAGACGGGGCGACGGCCTGTCGTGATTTGGCAGAGCGAAACGTTGTCGAGCACCCTTCAGTCAGTTCTGGTGGTTCCTCTGACAACGAACCTGGATCGCGCAAACCTGGCCGGGACCGCATTGATCGTCTCATCCCAGGGCTTACCTCAGGATTCGGTCGCGCTGGCGTTTCAGATGCGAGCTATCCCAAAATCGTCACTAAAATCAAAGATCCGGGATCTCAGCGACAGTGAGCTGGAAGAGCTGGAGTTGGCGACCGATGAAGCCCTTGGACGCGTCGAGCCGAAGTAAGGCGCTAAGTCAAAATCATCGTCAGGATCACCTTGGTCAGCCATACGCTGACCAAGAGCATGAGGGGAACTGCCGGCGCGGCGCCTGCTTCCGGAATGCCGGCGATGCGCCAAAAACCTGAATACAGCATCAGAATGGTGTAGCAGAAGGCGAACACGTATAAGACCAGGATCACTTCGATGTTCGCCAAGCCGACGATCCCGGCAAGAAACATCGCCATTCCGAAGGGCAAAAGCGCCGCGCCCGCCGTAAAGACGTCGCCGGCAAAAACGCCCGTACCGCGAAAGATCACGCGGGCGAGTGCGCTCGTTCCGACGAGACTTGCGAATGGAACGAATCCGCCGAGCCCGAGCCGGAAGTAGATGCGCGTGTCCAGGTGTATCCGATAGGGAAGGCCGACGATGTTCGCGGCTCGCGAGGTCATCAGGTAAACGCCCACATACACCGCGACCTCGTAAAGGACGGCGAAAATCACCCCGACCCAGAGAGCGCGCTCCGGGTCGAACATCTCATAAGACTCCGGCAAGCCGCCCACCGGACTCTTGATCAGCATCATCAGCCCCGCCCAAGCGTCTTCGGATCGAGCCCGTACGTGGTCCGCCAGAGGAGTAGAAGGTGGAGGAGGTAGCGGGATTTCAGACGCAACAGGACTTGGTGCTGCTGATGGTGGCGTAGCCGCCGCTGGTGGGGTCGGCGGAGCGTTGAGCCCCTTGCCGCACGCCCAACACCACTGAGCGTTGTTCTCGAGCTGCTGCCCGCAATGCTTGCAGACCACTTCCCCTCCCCGCTATGAGAGTGTCACCAGGCCAGGGCGAACGCATCCACGCGCGGATCGGTTCCCGCGGTCACGATGCCGAGTTTGTGATCCACGACGATCGCGCCGTTCGAGCCCATCGACCACGGACCGGACATCGCCAGCTTGTGGCCTTTCTTGACGAGGGCTTCGCGGACCGCCGCGGGGATGCGCTCTTCGAGCTGTAGGTCGCCGGGACGCATCGTATGCGGGAAAGGCGACGATGGGAAGCTGCGCGTTCCCCAGCGCGCGGCCTCGATGGCCATCTGCGGGTTCATTCCGAAATCGATCATGTTGAGCAGCGTCTGGATGGTGATAAGCACCTGCGCGTCGCCGCCCGGGCTGCCCAGAACGCCATACGGTTTCCCGTCCTTCATCACGAGCGTACTCTGCAGCGTGCTCCGCGGCCGCTTGCCGGGCTCAAGCGCATTTGCGTGCCCCGGGACCAGCGAGTAATAATCGCCGCGGCAATTGAAGATGAATCCGAGATCGGCCATCACCACGCCCGTGCCGAAGGCGCTGTGCAGGCTCGGCTCGAAGCTCACCATGTTGCGGTCCTTGTCGACGACGGCGATGTAGCTGGTGTCGCCTTCATGATCGCCGCTGCCGCCGTAGTTGACGTCGACCGGACGGTCGACTTCGGGGAAGCCGGTCATGAAGCGCTCCGCCACTCCCGGCCGGAATTGCGCTGACGCTTTTTCCGGATCGATCAGCTTGCGCCGCTCGGCGGCGTATTCCTTCGAGAGCAGGCCCGGATAAGGGATGCGGATAAAGTCCGTATCGCCGAGATATTTGTCGCGGTCGGCCATCGCCAGCTTGATGGCCTCGACCGAGGCGTGAATGTATTCGGGACTGTTGTGCCCCAGCGCCTTCATGTCGAGTCCTTCGAGCATGTTCAGCGCCAGCAGTTCGGCCGGTCCTTGGCTCGACGAGGCGTTCTTGTAGACCTGGTAGCCGCGATAGTCGGTGGAGACCGGCTCTTCTACCTTCGCCGTGTAAGCGACGAAATCTTCGTAGCGGAAGAGTCCGCCATTCTCCTGCGAGAATGCGCCCATGGTGCGGGCGATATCACCCTTGTAGAAACGATCGCGAGCCGCGCGGAGGCCCGCGCTGCGTCCTTTGCCGCTCGCTTCTTTCTCAGCCTCCACCAGCTTGCGCAGCGTGCGTGCGAGGTTCGGATTGCGGAAGATCTCGCCAGCCTTCACCTCGGGTCCGTCGAGATGCAGCAGCTTCACGGTGGAGGGATAAGCGCGCAGCTTCTTCGTCGTATTGATGGCGCGCGCCAGCCCCTCGCTCAGCGGGAAGCCGCCTTCAGCCAGATCGATGGCCGGCTGCAGCACCTGCGCGAAGGTCATCGTGCCCCAGCGGTCGAGCAGCGTGTACCAGGCGTCGACCACTCCGGGCACGGTGCCCGAGAGCAGCCCATCACTCGACGGGAGCTTGCCTTGCTTGTTCTGCTTGTACCACTCGATGGTCGCGAGCTTCGGCGCGGTCCCTTCGGCGTTGATCGAAAGCACCTTTTTGCCGCGCGAGTCGTAGACCAGCACCACGGCGTCGCTGCCGACGCCGTTCATGGCGTAGTCCACCAGGCCCAGCACGGCCTGCCCCGCGACGACGGCGTCGAAGGCGTTGCCGCCCGAGCGCAGGACGCGCTCCGCCGCCTGCGTGGCTTGCGGCTTCATCGATACGACGGCGTATTCCTTGCCGCGGATCACCGGACGCATCGTGCGCGGTCCGCGCGGAGCCTCTGTTTGGGGAGCGGTTTGGGCGCAGGCCAGAGCCGCGCTCAAGAGCAGAAAAAGCTTGATTCTCATCCGCAAAGGATAGCACGATACGCCCTTGGCAGCAGAGATTCCGGAAGTAAGCCTGCGCGCCCGCCGGCGCATTGCCTGGCGCATCCTGCCCTACGTCTTTCTGCTCTACATCATCGCTTACCTGGACCGCGTCAACGTGGGCTTTGCCACGCTCGAAATGTCCAAGGCGCTCGGGTTCAGCGACGATGTCTTCGGGTTCGGCGCGGGCGTTTTCTTCATCGGCTATTTCGTGCTGGAGATTCCCGGAGCTGTCATCGTCGAGCGCTGGAGCGCGCGGCGCTGGCTGGCGCGCATCATGATCACCTGGGGCATGATCACCATCGCCATGGCCTTCCTCCAGAACAAGGGCCAGTTCTACGGGGCGCGATTCCTGCTCGGCGCGGCGGAAGCCGGCTTCTTCCCCGGGCTCATCGTCTATCTGACGCACTGGTTCCGCTACGAGGATCGCGCCAAGGCCGTGGCCATGCTGATGTCCGCCATCCCGCTGTCGAACGTGATCGGCTCGCCGATCGCCGGCGTGTTGCTCGGCGTCCACTGGCTCGGCATCGAAGGATGGCGCTGGCTCTTCATCGTGGAAGGGATTCCCGCCGTGATCTTCGGCGTGGTCACGCTCGCTTACCTCACCGATCTTCCGCAACAGGCTCGCTGGTTGCGCGACGACGAGCGCGACTGGATCGTCCAGGAGCTCGCCGCCGAGGCGCAGGCCAAGCGCGCTGTGCGCCACTACACCTGGTGGGAAGCGCTGCGCCAGCGCGACGTCCTGTTGCTGGCCCTGCTCTACTTCTTCGCCGTGTCAGGGAACTACGGATACAACCTCTGGCTGCCGACGATCCTCAAGCGCAATTTCGGATTGCCGAACCTCACAGTCACGCTGCTGGCGGCGCTTCCCGCGGGCGCCGGATTCATCTGCATGACGATCAACGCCTGGCATTCGGATCGCACCGGCGAGCGGCGCTGGCACACCGCGCTGCCGCTCTTCCTGGCGTCGTTCTCGATGGGGATGGCGATTCTTTTCGGATCGAGCCTGTGGGGCACGGTCGCCTTGTTCACCATCTATGCGGGATTCCTGAATTCGTATCTCGCCCCCTTCTGGTCGCTGCCGACGATCACGCTCGGCGGCACGGCGGCGGCCGCGTCGATTGGACTCATCAATTCGGTCGGCAACCTGGGCGGCTTCGCCGGCCCGTACGCGATGGGTTATCTGCGCGAGCGCACGCACTCGTTCTCGGCGGGATTGTTCTACCTGCTGACCGGAATGTTCATCGCCGGATGCCTGACGCTGTGCTTAAGGGTTTACAAAAAGAGCGCGTAGCCGTTCCTGCATGTCGGCGGCCAGCTTCTTGCCGCCGCTGGTGAGATAGAAGACGTCGATCACCTTCTGACCTTCGGTATCGATCAGCGCTACTTCGATGTTGCATCCCGCTTCGGCCAGCTTCGTGCCGATCTCGTAGAGGAGTCCCGGGCGGTCCTCCATCACCACTTCGAGCAGCGTGCTGTGCGTCGAGCTCGTGTCGTCGAAGCGAATCTGCGTAGGGATGTGCACTTTGCCGGCGCGAGCCTTGGGGCGAAGCCGCCCCTTCAGAAGCGTCTCGAGCTCGAGCGTGCCTTTCAGTACGTCGATGATGTTGCCTCGAAAGCGGTCGATCTCCGACGGATTGAGTTCCAACGTCTTGTAGAGATCGACGAAGCGGAACGTATCGAGCACGACTCCGGCGGCGTTGGCAAACGCGTCCGCCTTGACGATGTTCATTCCCCAGGCGGCGAGCGTTCCGGTGATCGAAGCGAAGATGCCAGGACGATCCTGAGTCATCACCGTGAGCTCGAAGAAGTGCCCGCGCCTGGCGATGCGCGCCTGCACGGGCTGCTGCGCCAGTTGGCGGGCCAGCTCCTCGTGCGCGGCGACTTCCTCGGGCGTGTGCGTGGCCAGGTAACGGCGCGGAAAACCCTCCAGAAACTGGCTCGCCGCGGGAACGCGGTCGTCGTCGAGGCTGCGCGTCATGTACCCGGCTGTGGCGGCGTACAAGCGCCAGAGCATCTCGGCCTTCCAGGGCGTGAGCGCCTCCGGATTCACCGCCTTGATGTCCGCGTAGGTCAGCAGGCAGAGCATCTTCAGGCGTTCCGTGGTTTCGACGCGACCGGCGAGGAACCGCACCGTCTCGGGATCGAAGATGTCGCGCCGCTGCAACGTGGACGACATTTCGAGATGTCGCCCGATCAAGAAGCGTATGGTTTCGCGATCCAGCGGGTCGATCGCGAGGCGCGTGAAGACTCCCTCCGCGGCTTCGAGGCTCCCTTCGGTGTGGCTGTCGACCGGCAGGCCCTTTCCTACGTCGTGGAGCAGCAACGAGAGGTAGAGCAGCTCGGGATGCTCCAGCTCGCCGAGGATTTCCGCAAATCGCCGGTCCCATTCCCCTTCCGAGGCGCGCAGACGATGGAGGTTCTCGATGGTCAGGAAGGTGTGCTCGTCCACTGTGTAGCGATGGTAGAAGTCGCGCACCACCAGGCAATCGATCACCGCCAGCTCGGGGAAAATCGCGCCCAGCACGCCGAGCGTTTGCATCGATCGCAACGCTTGCGCCGCGTGCGGCAACGTGAGGAGGCGCCGCAGCGGCCGCCACATGCCGGGAAAGAGCAGGGCCCGTCCGGGAGCGCGCGGCTTCAGATCGCCGAGGGCGCGCTCGACAGCCTGTTCGGCATCCTGGCTCAGCGCCAGTCCGTGACGCGCCGAGAGCTCGAACAATCCCAGCAACAGCGCGGGATCTTCGAGCGCGCCCGCCTGCTTCACGTAGATGCGGTTCCGGACAACGGAGAAATCGGCGTTCGAGAGTCGCGCCCGCCAGTCCTGGTAAAAACCGAGGAGCGACGACGATCCCGTCGCGCCCTCGACGGCGCGGTCGAGCATCGCCGACGCCGCGCGATGGATCGCGCGGGCGTGGCGGAAGTAGATCCGCATCCAGTCGGCGACGGGCGGCGATCCCTCGCCGGTGACGCCGATGCGTCCTCCGGCGGCTTTGCCCTGCAGCTCGTAGAACAACTGGTTCTCGTCGCGATTTCCCTGGTAGTGCAGGAAGCAGCGCGCGGAGCAAAGAAAATCAAAGGCGCGCTCGCATTCTTCCTTGGGAGCGCGAGGCTGCTGCATCATGCGCGCCAGCCACGCGGCGGTCTGATAATCGCGCAAACCGCCGGGCGCATCCTTGATGTTCGGCTCCAGGTGAAAGATCGTGTTTCCGAAGCGGGCGTAGCGGCGCTGCGTCATCGCCGCAAGACCGCCGATCAGCTCCTGGCCGTCGCGAGCCAGAAAGGCCGGGACGATGCGTTCTTCGACTCGCGCAAAGAGCCGCTCGTCACCCGCCAGACATCGGCCGTCGAGGACGGCGATGTTGAACTCCAGATTTTCGCGATGCAGCCGACCGCACTCCGCCGGAGTGCGCGCCGTCTGTCCCACGCGCCAGCCGAGGTCCCAGAGAGTCCGCGAGAAGGCGCCCAGCGCCTCCTTGCGCGCGTTTTCGGTCCCTTCGTTTTCGGAGAGAAAGAGCAGATCGACGTCGGAGTGAGGAAAAAGATGCCCGCGACCATATCCGCCGATGGCGATCAGGCAGATATCCTCCGGCGCGCCGAAAAACTCGCGGAAAAGTCGCTGGACGAGGCCGTCGACCAGCGCGGACCTCGCCACTGCCGCGGCGCGGCCGTTTCCCGTAGCCGCGAAGTTCCGCTGGATTTCCTCGGAGCCCGCGGTGTAGAGATCCTTACAAGGCGTTGTCTCCGCGGTCTTCATTGCGGATGCGGATGGCCTCCTCGACGGGAGACACAAAGATCTTGCCGTCTCCGATTTTTCCGGTGCGGGCGGCTTTCACGATGGCCTCGATGGCCGGCTCGACCTGATTGTCGTGCAGCACCATCTCCACCTTGATCTTGGGCAGCAGGTCCACCACGTACTCGTTGCCGCGATAAACCTCGGTGTGGCCTTTTTGACGGCCGTGACCGCGCACTTCGGAGACCGTGAGTCCGTCCACGCCGATTTCGTGGAGAGCGTCTTTGACCGGTTCGAACCGGGAAGGCTGAAGAATGGCTTCCAGTTTTTTCATGGCTTCCCTATCCGTTATACGCTTCTTCGCCGTGTTGCGACAGGTCGAGGCCTTGGATTTCATCTTCCTCGCTGACGCGCACGCCGATCGTCGCATCCACAATCTTCAGGATGATCAGCGTCCCGACAATGGCCAGGACCCAGGAAATGACGACGCCCACAAACTGATTGCCCAACTGCCCGGCGTTGCCGTCGACCAGGCCGACGCCGCCGTCCTTGAAGATGGGGTTGACGGCCTTGGTGGCGAAGACGCCGGTGAGCAGCGCGCCGATGGTGCCGCCCGCGCCGTGCACACCGAATGCGTCGAGCGAATCGTCGTAGCCGAAGCGCGATTTCACCACAGCCACCATCAGGTAGCAAAAGACGCCGGCGATGAATCCGATGATGAGCGCGGACATCGGGCTCACGAATCCCGAGGCCGGGGTGATGGCCACGAGGCCCGCGACCGCGCCGGAGATCGCGCCGAGGACGCTGGGCTTGCCGTTGCGAATCCATTCCGCGCCGGCCCACCCGAGCGTCGCGGCGGCCGCGCCGAAGTGCGTGGCCACAAACGCGCTGGTCGCAAGGGCGCCGGCCCCGAGCGCGCTGCCGGCGTTAAAGCCGAACCAGCCCACCCAGAGCATGCACGCGCCAATGAAGCTCAGCACCAAGTTGTGAGGCATCATCGGCTGCCGCGGGTATCCCACGCGCTTCCCCATGTAGAGAGCGCAGACCAGCGCCGACACGCCGGAGGTGATGTGCACCACCGTCCCGCCGGCAAAGTCCAGCGTCGGAAAACTGCCCCCGAGCGCCGCGTTCAGGAATCCGCCCTTGCCCCAGACCATGTGCGCCATCGGCGCGTAGATCAGCACCGACCACAGGATCATGAAGACCGCCATGGCGCTGAACTTCATCCGCTCGGCAAATGCGCCCGTAATCAATCCGGGCGTAATGATGGCGAACATGAGCTGATACACCATGAAGGTTTGGAGCGGAATTGTCCCGGCGTAGTCGGCGTCGGGAGCCGCTCCGACGCCTTGCAGGAAAAGATTGGAGAATCCGCCGATGAAATGCGTCCCTGGAGCGAAGCAAAGGCTGAAGAGGAACAGCGCCCACAAAAACGTAATGAGGGCCATGAGCGTGAAACTCTGCATCATGGTAGCCAGCACGTTCTTTTTGCGCACCAGCCCGCCGTAGAAGAGCGCCAACCCCGGCCCGGTCATCATCAGGACGAGAGCAGAACTCACCAGCATCCAGGCATTGTCGCCTGAGTCGATCTTGCCCATACCCCTCTAGACTACTGAGGAGCGCTCACGCGAGGCAATTCAATCTCGTTATGCACCGGATTTCAGAATTTGATCGAGGGCGGCCTTCACCGGCTCGACGGCGATCCCGGTCATGCACGGATGTCCCTCGACGGGACAGACCTGATGCTGGCATCCGCCGCACGGGACCGGATTCCGCAGGATGATGTGCGCATCGCCGAACGGATCCCACGCGCCGGGAAAGTCGCGGCCGCCGAGCAGAGCGACGGTGCGCACGCCGGCAGCCGAAGCCAGGTGCATCGGGCCGCTGTTCACTGTCACCAGGAACGCGCAACATCGCAGCAGGGCGGCCGAATCGATCACGGAGAACTCGCCCGCGGCGTTGATCCCGCTCCCCAAGGCGGCAATGATTTGGGAAGCTTGCTCGCGGTCCTGCGGACCTCCGAGTATCACAACTTCGCAACCGCGGCCGAGCAGATGCTTCCCGACTTCGATGAAGCGGTCGGTTCCCCATCGGTTCGCAGGCATATTGGCGCCGGGACTGAGCGCGACCAGCGGACGCTCGGGATTCTTGCGCCGCGACGCGAGCCACTTCCGCACCGAATCCATTCGTTCTTCGGGAGCGGGCAACGCCGGTACCGGATTCTCGAGGCGGCCGATGCCGTCGCGATAGAGTCGTTCCAGCCGCAGGTGCACCTCGTGCTTCACCGCCTGCGGATAGCCGTCCGTCCCGCGAGGACTCAGTACGCTCGCGGGATACGCGGCAAATCCGTATGTTCGAAAGATCCCGCAGCACCAGAAGAAGAATCGCGCCATGGCGAAGAACGCCGCGGTCCGCCGCGTGTGGATCACCGATACCGCGCAATCAAACCGCAACGAATACAGCGACCACCACAGCGTGCAGAGCGATCGGGTGCCGGTCACGCGGTAGGGCAAGTAGCGATCCACAAGGCCCGTGCCGCCCAGCACGTCCTCGACTCCGACCCGTCCAGGAGGAGGAGCGTTGTAGAGCATGTACAACTGAGTTCCCGGTCCGAAATGCTTCCGCAGCGCTTGGAGCGCGGGAATCGTGACGAGCGTATCGCCGAGGGATCCGGTGTGGTGCACGAGCACGCGCATCAACAGAACTCCAGCAGGTAGGCGTAATCGAAGGACGTCTCGCGCAAGTGGTCGTAGCGGCCAGATGCGCCGCCATGTCCCGCGGCGAGATTGGTCTTCAGAAGAAGTTCGGTCGTCGCGCCCGTAAGGGCACGTGCCTTCGCGACATACTTGGCCGGCTCCCAATACATGACCTGGCTGTCGTTCAGAGAAGTCTTGACCAGCATCGCGGGATACTTCTTGTTCTCGAGATTCGTGTAAGGGCAATAGCTCTTCATGTAATCGTACTCGTCCTTCTTCTTCGGATTGCCCCACTCCTCGAATTCGCCGACCGTCAGCGGCAAGGACTCGTCCATCATGCTGTTGATCACATCCATGAACGGAACCAGAGCGACAGCCGCGTGGCACAGGTCCGGACGCATGTTGAGCACCGCGCCGAGCAGCAATCCGCCCGCGCTGCCGCCGAGCAGACCGAGCCGGTCGGGCGACGTGTATTTCTCCGCGGCGAGGAAGTCGGCGGCGGCGATGAAATCCGTGAACGTGTTCCGCTTGTTCATCATGCGGCCCTGGTCGTGCCACGCCTTGCCCATTTCTCCGCCGCCCCGAATGTGCGCGATGGCGTAGACAAATCCGCGGTCGAGCAGGCTCAAACGAGTGGAATTGAAACCAGCCGGAATCACCATGCCGTACGACCCGTATCCATACAGCACCGCGCGCGCCGAGCCGTCTCGCGGCAATCCGCGGCGATAGACAATGGGAATGGGGAGTCGCGACCCCTCCGGGGGCGGCCGCAAATCGCAGCCGGG